>JACDGR010000349.1 GCA_013821525.1 Actinomycetota bacterium | reverse complement strand
GCGCGACGCCTCGTCGTATCTCGCCGTCCTGCGCGTCGTCGGCGTCGGCGGCGCAGGCCTGAACGCGGTCGACCGCATGATCGATGCCGGCATCACGCAGGTCGACTTCGTCGCGGTCAACACCGACATCCAGCAGCTGCAGATGAGCGACGCCGCGACCAAGATCCACATCGGCAGCGAGTTGACCGAGGGGCTCGGCTCCGGTGCAGATCCGGAGATCGGCCGTCGCTCCGCCGAAGACGGCTACGACGCGATCAAGCGCGCGCTCCGCGGCTCGGACATGGTCTTCGTCACCGCAGGCGAGGGCGGAGGCACCGGTTCCGGCGCAGCCCCGGTCGTCGCGAAGATCGCGCGCGAGCTTGGTGCGCTGACCGTCGGCATCGTCACGACTCCTTTCAAGTTCGAAGGCTCCCGGCGCGCGAAGCAGGCGGTCGACGGGGTTGCCGCGATGCGTGAGGCGTGCGACACCCTGATCGTGATCCCGAACGACCGGCTGCTCGAGGTCCTCGACAAATCGACCTCAATGCTCGATGCGTTCCGGATCGCCGACGACGTCCTGCGCCACGGCGTCCAGGGCATCTGCGACCTGATCACGAACCCGGGCCTCATCAACCTCGACTTCGCCGACGTCCGAACAGTCATGAAGGACTCGGGCTCCGCACTGATGGGCATCGGCTACGCCACGGGTGAGAACCGGGCCAAGGAAGCGGCCGAGCGTGCGCTGCGCAGCCCGCTGATCGAGACGGAGATCACCGGTGCGCGTGGGATCCTCCTCTCGATCGCCGGCGGCGACGACCTGACGCTCTACGAAGTGAACGAGGCGGCCGAAGTCGTCCGCGAGTCGTCGAACGACGACACGAACATCATCTTCGGCGCCACGATCGACGACCGGCTGAACGGCCAGCTGTGGATCACGGTGGTTGCGACCGGAATCGGCACGACGAAGCACGCGGGCCGCCGCGGCACGTTCGTCACGGCGGCGTCCGGCGACAGCGGTGACGTGATCGAGCCGCCGTCCTTCCTGCGCGGCTGAAGGGCTAGATCAGGTCGAGCACGACGCCGAGCACCGCGGCCATCGCGACTGCGGCGCCGATCGTGGCCGTGCGAAGCGCCCAACGGCGAATCGCCGGGCTCGGTTGCAAGAGGTAGGCGCCGCCGAGTGTCCCCGCGACGATGCTGACGAACGTCTCGAGGGCCTGAATCGCAAAACCGACACCGAGCGCCTGGGTCATCCCGATGCCCCGGCTGGCAAGTGCGACCGCGACTGCGCCGCTCCCCACACCGAGGCTGCCGGGGGTGATCGGGAACGCCGCTGCGACGTCGAGCGCGGGCAGGATCAGGAGTGCAGCCAACACGGGATGTGGCAATCCGAGCGCGGTCGCGGCGGCCATCGTCGCTCCGAGGCGCGCGACCACCATTGCGACCGTCCAGCCGAGGATCACGGCGATCGCGCGCGGTGAGCGCTCTAGGCTCGCGAACGCGCCGAGCACCTGTGCGATCCGCGGATGGTTGCGCAGCCGACCCGACCCGCGAGCGACGAGGGCGAGGGCGCCGACCCCGGCGCAGAGTGCGAAGACCGGCCAGAGCGGCATCGCCCCGGTGGCGGAAGCAACGACGAGGAGTGCGGCGAGCGTCAGGCAACGGGCCGCGGCGAGCCCGGCATAGACGCCGCCGGTCGTCCAGATGCGGCCCGGGCCTTCGATAGCCCGCGCGCAGAGCGCGACCTTGACGGCATCACCGAGCCTTGCGGGTGCGAAGGAGTTGACGAGCGAGCCGACGCCGATCCGCGCGGCCGCCTGGACGGGGCAGATCCGTCCGCCGGCTGCGACGAGCGCTGCGCGCCACGCAGCGACCGTGCAGAGGAAGGAGCAGCCGAAGCCTGCGGCGCCCACGGCGAGCCAGCGTTGGTCTGCCCCCGAGAGCGCGGCGAGGGCGTTCCTCACGTGAGCCCCGAGCTGAGGGCTGAACGCAACAGCGAGCAGGCCGAGCAAGGCGGCCGCGGAGATGACGAGCTTTGGGCGAGAGATGCGCATCGAGTAGAGCCTGCTACCTGACGAGACGCATGTAGCCTCGGCCGGTTAGTAGGGAAACGGTGAAGATTCGGTCTGTGATGGCTGAACTCATCTATCCGTTCTCGTCGGCGGGAACGCGAAAACCATGAAGGGGGCCGTGGCAGCGGGGCACCCGCTGACCGCCCAGGCGGGCGCCCGCGTGCTCGCAGAGGGCGGGAACGCCGTCGATGCGAGCGTTGCCGCAGCGTTTGCCTCGTGGGTGACCGAGAGCCCGCTGACCGGCCCCGGAGCGGGCGGCTTTGCGCTCGTCCTGCCCCGGGACGGGCGTCCCGCCCGGGTCGCCGACTTCTTCGTCGCGACCCCAGGAATCGGGCGCGCGGCCAGCCCGGCCGCGTCGATGCACGCGATCGACGTCGGCTTCGGTGACAGCGACACCACGCAGGTCTTCCGGATCGGTGAGCCCTCCTGCGCCGTTCCGGGTGCGACCGCAGGGCTCGAGGCGATCCATGCCGCCTATGGGCGGCTGCCGTGGCGACTCCTGCTCGAACCGGCAATCGAGCTCGCCCAAGGCGGAGTCGAGCTGATCAGGGCGCAGGCCCATCTGCACGCGATCCTCGACCTGATCTTGCGCCATGCGCCGGAGGGCCGGCGCGTCTACAGCCGTGCGGACGGCGGCAGGCTCGGCCCGGGTGACGTGCTCGAGCTCCCCGACCTCGCGCAGACCCTGCAGGCGATCGCCGAGGAAGGCGCCGACGCGATCTATCGCGGCTCGCTCGCGGCGCCGATCGCCGCGACGGTCGAGGCCGGGGGCGGCCTGATCGGGCTCGAGGACCTGGCGGCCTATCGCGTGATCTGGCGCAGACCGGTCAGGCTCTCCTACGCCGGGCATGAGGTGATCTCGAATCCGCCGCCCTCCTCGGGCGGGATCCTGATCGCGCTCGGCCTTGCGCTGCTCGAGCGCGTCGGCCGCGGCGAACCGGGGAGCGCCGAGGGGATCGCGTCGCTGGCCGAAGTGATGCGCGAGCAGACCCGTGCGCGCGACGACGGCTTCTCCGCGGCGCTGCACCGGGGTGGACTCGCCGAACGACTGCTCGCGGAGAAGAACCTCGCCGCCGCAATCGCGCGCATCGCAGCTCGGATCGGCGGGGCGGGCGAGCACGCTCCAGCCGGCGGGACAACACACGTCTCGGTGGTCGACGAGGCGGGCAATGCAGCGTCGGTCTCCTCGTCGACAGGCTCGGGCTCTGGTGTGATCGTGCCCGGCACGGGCATCCAGCTGAACAACATGCTGGGCGAGTACGACCTCGTCGGGAGCGGCGCCACAGCACCGGGCCGCCGCCTGACGAGCATGATGGCCCCGACGATCGTCGTCGGCGAGCAGGGCCCGCGGCTCGTCGTCGGCAGTGCGGGCTCCGTGCGCTTGCGCGGCGCGATCATGCAGGTGATCGCAAACGTGATCGGGCACGGGCTCGGCGTTGGTGACGCGATCGACTTCCCGCGCGTGCACCTCGACGAGCCGCACGTCCATTGCGAGGGCGGCTTCGATTCGGGGGAGCTCGACCGATTGGCCGCTGCAGGTTACGACGTCGTGCGCTGGCGGCGGCGGAATCTCTTCTTTGGCGGCACGAACGCGGTCGAGGTGCGCAGCGACGGCGGCCTCGCCGCGGCAGGTGATTCCCGTCGCGGCGGTGCCGGCGTCGTCGTCAGCTAGAAATCCGCCTAACGCTCGGGATCGAGCGGCGCGA
>JACDGR010000348.1 GCA_013821525.1 Actinomycetota bacterium | reverse complement strand
CTCCAGGATATGGCGGTAGGTGGTCTCCAGGTCATCACCGTCGGCGTCGAGGAGGAGCTGCCACGAGCACTGCGGCGGCACGATGCGCTCCGGCTTAAGCGTCCGGTTCTCGCGCTCATGGGCCATCTTGAGGAACAGCAAATAGGTGAGCTGCTCGGTGTACTCGATGGTCGATACTCCGTCGTCGCGCAGGACATTGCAATAGGACCAGAGCTTGTCGACCAGCCGGCGGGCATCAGACACTGGCGAGTTCCTGCCTTGCGACTTCATTGGGGCTTGGATCTGGACTTGCCATCCGCCCTGAGAAGGCGGCACTCAGCGCCTCCCGACGAAGGACGTTTAGACGCTTCTCAACCGCAGCGATTTCGGATCGTAGCCGCCCAACTGCGGATAACTGACCGCTTGCGAGGCCGACGATGTGCCGCTGGACTTCGAGTGGAGGAATGGGGAACTCTACACCCTTTAATCGCGTAAGCGACAGATGTCCAATGTTGGTGGTGATGCGAGATTCTCTCATGAACCTTCCAGAATGCATGTGTCTTCGGAAAACAAGTAGTGCCCACTCGGGTAGAACCTGAGGGCCAGCTCTGAAACGGATCAGCGTATTTGTGAAAGCCACCTCTGGCGGAACGCCTCGATACATCGCCGGCCGTCCGAGAAGCTCAGGACTCTGACCCTCGTTGAGCAGGACGTCTCCTGGGATCAACTTGAATCGCTCAAAGACTCCAGAGAAATCCATCTGCATGATGTCGCTCGTGTCGATACGGTCCTCAAAAACATTAGCCACGCGTAGGTAGGGTCGCATTTCAGGACCGTTATGCCAGTCCGGATGGCGCTGCCGTCCAAGCTTGAGGTCGCCCGCCTCGCCGACGGTTGCCATCACCCACCCAGGATGCGGGATAGTGGGAATGAGAGCTTGAAGAGCGGCCCGAGCGAGTGCCCGTGTTCGTAGAAGGCTGGCACTCAGAAGCGACTGGGCGTTGTCGAGACGAGATAGGTGGTCGTCAAGCATCCCTAGGATGCGGGCCTGCTCGTCCATCGGGGGCAATGGAATTGGTATCGCACGAATGGTCTTCAAGCCAAGACGAGGGCGACCTACTCCGTACATTCTATCCGCCGCCCATTGGCGAGCTGCGGGTGTTTGCATCGCATAAAGCGCCCACCGTGGATCGACTATCGTACTCAGCCTTACGCGAATGCAGTCTGCCTTCACGATCGCAGGGCCAAGCCAGGCGGGCGTCAAACATGCGCGCGGCGGGTCATTGCCAAGAGACGCGATCAGTAGATCGTCCGCCTGAACTTCGTGGGCGCGGAGGCCTTCAAAGTGTTGCTGAGAGATGTGAGCTTCGGAATTGTTGAATACGCCATCTCCAATGTTCTGCAACCGAACGACGCGTGGTCCTTCACCGGTGTAGTGCGCACTCGTTAGGTTCGAACCGAATGGTCCGTCTGTGATCGCACGTGGCACGTCTGCCTGGAGGTCATTAAGCGTTACCTCTCGCCAGCTGGCAGGAAAAGTACTCATGCGGGAAGCGTCTCGTTGAGATCAGCCAGCACGGTCCCGGCAGCCGGCCCAATGTCCCGGAGTGCTCCGTCCACCCCGCCGCGCTCAGCAAACGGCGCGTTGTCGAGGTCGTCCAGGGTAATGCCCGCCGAGTTGGCGATCACGTCGGCGATGCGGTCGAGCCACCAACGTTGCTTCTCGGTGAACTCCGCGCCGGCCTGTTCCTGCTGCGCCAGCCAGGCGGCGTAGCGCTCGTGGACCTTGGCTGCGTATGGCACGAGTTGTTCCTCCGCTCCCATCGCGTAGCGCACCAACGACACGAGGTCGGTGACGGTGTGCCGGTCGGCGTGGCGCACAAGGTCGACGTCGAGCGCGGCGTAGGCGTTCCAGATGATGTCAGGTGTCCAGTTGTACGGTGGACGCTGGATGCGCTCCGCAAGTTCGCGCAGGTCGGCGAACGACACGCGGACCGAAGCCGGCTGCGAGTAGAGCGCCTGCAAAGCAGTGACCTCGTCACGGTTCTCCGCTAGGTAGGCCGACCAGGACTCGACAACCGAGCGGGCCCGGTCGGTGTCGACAACGCCGTGCGCGTCCAGCAGGACATCGACGCTGATCTCGTCGATCACTTGGTCGTGGCTCGCCCGCAGTTCGAGGATGCGCGTCCGCAACTGCGGGTTGGCGGCCAGTGGCTGCACCGCCTCGTCGATGAGTTGCTGCACTGCCTCTTGCGGATCGACGCCCGGTGATGCGGCGACAGCTGCGGCCTGCACGTCCGGGTCGACCGCCGCGACGAGCCGCCGCACGATGTCCTTGACCGACCCACCCGCGACAGCGTCCAACTCATCGCGCTCAGCGGGCGTCAGCTGCAGTTCGAGCTTGGCCAGCCTCGAGGCCAGCGTCGCGGTCTCGTCCTCGGTCAGGGTGAGGGCTGCGGCGCGGTCGAGCAGCTTGCGCAGCGACACCGTCTTCGCGCGCTCCAGCGGCACGGCGTCGGTGTAGTCGTGCTCGGTCACCCCGATGGCGTCCACCAGCACGAACCGGGTCTTCTCCTTAGCGTCGGGTGCGACCTGGCGGAAGTCGCTGTTGCTGATGGTGCGGGCACCGCGTCCCTTCATCTGCTCGAAGTAGGCGGCCGACCGCACGTCACGCATGAAGAACACGCACTCCAGCGGCTTCACATCGGTACCGGTAGCGATCATGTCGACGGTCACCGCGACGCGCAGCGTCATGGACATGCGGAACTGCTGCAACAGATCCTTCGGCTTCTTCGCCGAGTACGTGATCTTGGCGGCGAAGTCGTTGCCCTTGCCGAAAACCTCCCGGAGATGGGTGAGGATCTCCTCGGCGTGGTTGTCGTCCTTCGCGAAAATAAGCGTCTTCGGCACGATGGAGCGCCCAGGGAAGATCTCCGTGAACAGCCGGTCGTGGAAGGTCTGCAGCACGCGCCGGATCTGCGATCGGGACGTGACGGCCCGGTCGAGCTGCGTGGGCTTGTAGGTCAGCTCGTCGTCGAGGGTCTCGTAGCGCTCCTTGCGGGTTCGCTTGTCGCGCACCGGAACCACCGTGCCGGCGTCCACGGTGGAACCCGCGCCGGTGATCTGCGTCGAGATCCGGTAGACGTCGAAGTCAACGTTGACGTTGTCCGCCACCGACTCCGCGTACGTGTACTCCGAGACGAGGTTCTGCTGGAAGAAGCCGAACGTCTGCTTCACCGGCGTGGCAGTCAGCCCAACGATGTGGGCGTCGAAGTACTCCAGCACGCCCCGCCATACGCCGTAGATCGACCGGTGGGCCTCGTCAACGATCACCAGGTCGAACGACTCGGGCGGCATCTGTGCGTTGTACGCGACCGTGACGGGCGCATCTGGTGTGTAGCCGTCGAGGTTGGGATCGTCTGCATCGGCCACCTCCTCGCCGCGCAGCGCAGCGAACACCCGCTGAATAGTGGAGATGACCACGTGCGACGAACCGACCATCCCTGCGCCGGTGAGCTTGTCGACGTTGTAGAGCTCGGTGAAGCGCCGCCCGTCGCCAGGGGTGTCGTAGTTCTGGAACTCGTGCAGAGTCTGATCGCCCAGGTTGTTGCGATCAACGAGGAACAGCACCCGGCGAAAGCCCGCGTGCCGCAGCAGCCGGAAGCACTGTGTCACCGCGGTGTAGGTCTTGCCTGCTCCGGTCGCCATCTGCACCAGCGACCGGCTGTAGCGCTGCTCGGCGAGGCTGAGCTCGATGCCGTTGACCGCCTTGATCTGCGC
>JACDGR010000347.1 GCA_013821525.1 Actinomycetota bacterium | reverse complement strand
CCTGTTCACGACGGACTTAGAGCTCCTTTCACAATGAGGTGTTCCTGAGTCGGCGGTAGCAGACGATGCAGCAGCCGAGCGCGAGGAATGCTTCGTGGATGTCGCCGCGGCGCTCGTAACGGACGAGCAGTCGTTTGAACTGGTGGAGCCAGGCGAAGGTGCGCTCGACGACCCAGCGGTAGCGGCCAAGGCCAGAACCATGCTCGGTCTTACGGCGAGCGATCTCGGGTGTGATGCCGCGCCGTCGAAGCTCGCGGCGGCGAGCGTCGTAGTCGTAGCCGCGGTCGGCGCAGACACGATCGGGGCGGCGGCGCGGCCTGCCGACCTTGCCACGTACCGGCGGTACACGCTCGACGAGCGGGATCAGCTGCGTGCTGTCGTGGCGGTTGCCTCCCGTGAGCGCCCAGGCGAGCGGGATCCCCGTGGCGTCGACGAGTAGATGATGCTTGGAGCCGTTTCTGGCTCTGTCAACCGGGCTTGGGCCCGTTTCGGAGCCCCCTTTTTCGCCTGCACGTGACTCGCGTCGGCAACCGCCCGCGACCACTCGATCTCACCCGCTGCCCGCAAACGAGCCAGCAGCACCTCGTGCAACCTCTCCCAGACGCCGGCCCTTTGCCACTCATCCATGCGCCGCCAACAGGTAACGCCGGAACCGAAGCCAAGCTCGGACGGCAGATGCGGCCACGAGATCCCCGTGTGCAGCACGAACAAGATCCCCTGCAACGCCTGCCGATCAGGAAGCCGCTTCCGACCCGGATAACGAAAGCGCCGCTCCTTCACCGGCAACAACGGCTCGACCAGCTCCCACAACTCATCCGACACGATCCACGGTGCGACAGCCATCGACGCCTCCCAGCTTGACGACAGATGCCGACGGCATTCGCCAACGGGAAACGGGTCCCTTCATTACGAAAGGAGCTCTTAGTGTGGACTCCACACAAAGTAGTCCCGTGGGGGCGTCGCAACCCCAGTTTGTGTTGAGTCAACACAAACTAGAGGCGGTGGCCTGCGCGAGCGTCCTCACGCCGAGGGACCCGGCGGCCGCTGCTAAAGCTCCACGCGCCGTTCTTCGGTCGCCGACGCATGGAGCGCCGCGAGCGCGCGCGCCTGGCCGACGGCATCCTCCCGGCCGAGTAGCAGCTCGGCCTCGCCGCGCGCGGCGGCGCTCACGTTCTCGAGCTCGAGCCGGTAGGAGTCCTCGGGTTCGATCTCGATCCGCTCGACACCGTCTTCGCTCCGCAGCTCGATCACGGGATGCGAGCAGTGCCACGGATCGTCGAGAAACAGCGAGCCTTCACAGCCGACCGCTTCGAGCTCGTCACGCTCCGGCAGCGCCGTGCCGCAATCGAAGAGCGCGACGACATCGTTCGGAAAGCGGAGCGTGCCGGCGAAGGCCCAGTCCGTGCCGGACGGCCCGAACCACGCCTCGCCCTGCACGTGCTCGGGCTCGCCGCCGAAAAGGCGCGACCCACTGACGCAGTAACAACCGACGTCCATCAGCGAACCGCCGTCGACATCGGTGCGCAGCCGAATGTTGTCCTCGTCGTAGAGCGAGTAGCTGAACGTCGAGCGGATCAGGCGCAGCTCGCCGACCGCGCCTTCCTCGACCAGCTGCCTCGCCCGCTTCGATTGCGGGTTGTGGCGGTACATAAACGCCTCGCTCAGCAGCTTGCCGGACTTGTCGGCCGCGTCGAACGCAGCTTCGACCTCAGCGATGTTGCGCGACATCGGCTTCTCACAGAGGACGTGCTTACCGGCCTCGAGCGCTTTGATCGACCACTCGCAATGCAGCGTGTTCGGCAGCGAGATGTAGACGGCTTCGATCTCGTCGTCGGCGAGCAGCGCCTCGTAGGTGCCGTACGCGCGCGGGATCTCCCATTCCTTCGCATACACATCCGCCTTCGCCTGGTCGCGGCTGGCGACGGCGGCGAGCTCGACGGCGGGCGAGGCGTGCGCACCGGGAATCACCTTCCGGTTGATGTCGGCGGTCGAGATGATCCCCCACTTGACTGCGTGCGCCACGGCGTTAGCTCCTCTTTACGTTGATCGGACACGTGCGTAGTATCGCCGGATGGCTGAGATCGGTGTCGGGATGCTGGGCTACGCGTTCATGGGCAAGGCTCACTCGAACGCGTTCAAGAAGATCGTGTACATGACGTGGCCGCCGCCGCTCGAGCCGCGCCTCGTCGGTATCGCGGGACGCGACGAGGCGGCCGTCGGAGAGGCGGCGACCCGCTACGGCTACGAGTATGCGACTTCCGATTGGCGCAAGCTCGTCGAGGACGACAGCATCGGTCTCTTCGATAACGGCGGCCCGAACTCGCTGCACGCCGAACCGACGATCGCAGCCGCTCAGGCCGGGAAGCACGTGATCTGCGAGAAGCCGCTCGGCCGCGACGCCGACGAGAGCTATGCGATCTGGCAGGCCGTCGCCGCAACCGGCGTCAAGCACCTCTGCGCGTTCAACTACCGCTTCGTGCCCGCGATCCGACTCGCGCGCGAGATGATCGACGCCGGCGAGCTGGGGGAGATCCGCCACTTTCGTGGCCGCTACCTCCAAGACTGGGCCGACGACCCGTCACTCGACACGTGGCGCTTCGCGCCCGACGACGCCGGCTCCGGCGCGCTCGGCGACATCGGCACGCACGTGATCGACCTCGCGCGGTTCCTGAACGGCGAGATCGCGACCGTTTCGGGCTTCGCCAAGACGTTCGTCGAGGGTCGCAAGGTGGACGACGCGATCGAGGCAGCCGTCGAGTTCGAGAACGGCTCGGTCGGGACGATCGAGGGGACACGCCTCGCCCTCGGGCGCCGCAACGCGTTCCAGTGGGAGATCAACGGGTCGAAAGGCTCACTCGCGTTCGACATGGAGCGACTCAACGAGTTGCAGGTCTTCCGCGACGACGGGGACCGCGCGCGCGGGTTCAAGACGGTCCTCGTCTCCGAGACAGACCATCCGTTCTGGGAGCACTGGTGGCCGCCCGGGCACATCATCGGCTGGGGCGACACCTTCGTCCACGAGCTGCATCACATGCTCGAAGCGATCGCCTCCGACACCGACATCGCGCCCTACGGCGCGACTTTCGAAGACGGCTACCGTGCGGGCGAGGTCGCCGACGCGATCGTGCGCTCCGGCCAGACTGGCCGCCGCGAGACCGTCTCCTACCGCTCGTCGTAATCGTCGAGCACGAGCGTGGCCTTGCCGCCGCGGTAGGCAAACGCGTCGGCGAACCGGTCGAGCGGCACGCGTAGGCCGATCAGCTGCTCGAGCGCGCCCGGCCAGCGTGTGCGTGCACCCTCGAGTGCCTCCACGGCCGCGAGCCAGTCCTGCCGCGCCGCGTTGACGCTGCCGAAGAGAACGCGGTTCTCGAGGATCGTGTCGAGCGCGAGCGTGGGGCCGTCGATCGACACAGCCTGCTGGCGCGGATCGATCCCGAGCAGGCAGGCGATACCGCTACGGCGGAGCAGGCCGAGCGCATCGGCCATCAGCTGCGCGTTGCCCGCCGCCTCGATCACGATGTCGAACCCGCCGAGGCTCGTCAGTGGCTCGTCACCGGTGGCGACGTAATGCCCGCCGACGGCCGCGACGAGATCGTTGGACGGCTCGAGCGACGCAGTCCACACGTCGACGCCTTCAAGCCGCAACAGGATCGTCGCGAGCATGCCGACGGCACCCGCGCCGATCACGAGCGCGCGCGTCGGCTCCCACGGCTGGCGCCCGCCGATCGAGCGCACGTGCCGCAGCGCTCGCGCGCAGAC
>JACDGR010000346.1 GCA_013821525.1 Actinomycetota bacterium | reverse complement strand
CATGCGGATCGCCCAAGAAGAGATCTTCGGCCCGACGACTGCGTTGATCCCCGTCGACTCGTTCGAGGACGCCGTGCGCGCCGCGAACAGCGTCAAGTACGGTCTCTCGTCGTCGATCTTCACGCGCGACGTGAACAAGGCGTTCAAGGCGATGCGCGACCTGCAGACCGGCATCACCTACATCAACGCGGGTACGACGGGTGCCGAGGTGCACCTGCCGTTCGGCGGCATGAAGCAGACCGGGAACGGTCACCGCGAGGCCGGGCAGGCTGCGCTCGACGTGTTCACCGAGTGGAAGTCGGTGTACGTCGACTACAGCGGCAAGCTGCAGCGCGCCCAGATCGACAACAACTAGGGGCTCGAGGGGGTTTCGGCGTGCCGGTGCGTCTCTTCACCGACGGCGGTGCGCGCGGCAACCCGGGCCCTGCCGCCTACGGCTTCGTGCTCGAGGACGAGGACGGGCAGGTGGTGGCGGCCGAGGGAGAGGCGATCGGGGTCGCGACGAACAACGTGGCCGAGTACAGCGGGCTGATCGCCGGTCTGCGCCGGGCGATCGAGCTGCAGCTCGCTGAGCTCGAGGTCGTCTCGGACTCGGAGCTGATGGTCAAGCAGATGCGGGGCGAGTACCGCGTCAAGAACGAGGCGTTGCGAGGACTGTCGGTAGAGGCGGGTCGACTTGCGCAGGAGCTCGGGCACGTGGAGTATCGGCACGTGCGACGCGCGCAGAACGAGCTGGCCGACAGGCTGGTCAACGAGGCCCTGGACGCAGCTCAATGAGCGTCCGGCATCCCTTCGGCGCTGCGATCGAGGCGGGGGACGAGGACGCCGCCGTCGCGACCCTCTCGCCCGACGTCGTCTTCCACAGTCCAGCCGTGCACGGCCAGTACGAGGGCCGCGAGACCGTGGCCGGGCTGCTCAGGGTCGTGGCCGGCACGTTCGAGAACTTTCGCTACACGAGGGAGTGGCGCGACGGTCGCACGACGATCCTCTTCTTCGAGGCGAATGTCGGAGATCGCGACCTGCAGGGCGTCGATATTCTCGATGAGGGCGGCGACGGGCTCGTAGCCGAGTTCACCGTGATGGTGCGGCCCCTTTCGGGGCTCCAGGCGGTCTCCGCAGCCGTGGCCGCGCGGCTCGGCTCCTCCTAGACCTTGCTAATCTTCGGCCGTCCGCGGATGTAGCTCAGTTGGCTAGAGCGTCTCCTTGCCATGGAGAAGGTCGAGAGTTCGAGTCTCTTCATCCGCTCTGCGAAAAGCCCTGGAGACCGGGGATTTTCTGTTTCTGGAACCAGGCCGCAGGGTCACGCGATCAACCAGAAATGAAGGATGGAACGGAACGATTCGCCCGCCTAGGTTCCGGCCTGCCGGCGGGGTTGGGCGGCAGCGCTTGGTTTCTGAGGGGTCCGAGAGTCCGACCGCGCCGCCGGCTCCCTTCTCACTAGGGGCGCGTGCGTCTTTCGTGCGGGAGGCTACCCCCGGCCGTCGCTCGGCCGGCCGAGTAGGGGCGCGTGCGTCTTTCGTGCGGGAGGCTGCCGCCGGCCGTCGCTCGGCCGGCCGAGTACGAAGACGTCATGGCCAGGGGGCTCCGATCCCAGTGGGTAAGCGAGATCGGGTTCGGCCGCCACAGATCCGACACAAGACGGGCGCAACGACGCGCGTCTTTCGTGCGGGAGGCTGCCGCCGGGTCGAGGGTGTAACGCGCACGGGAGCGGAGGAGTCGATGCGACATGCCTCCGACACAGGCGATCCGCGATCTCCTCCACGAGGCGGCCGAGACCCATCACCTTGTCTACCGCATCGTGGACGGCGACGACCCCGACTGGGCTTCCTGGTACGCCGACTGGCTCCTCGACCTGTCCGAGCTGCCGGAGCTCCTCGGATCGCGTCCCATCCGCTCGCACCTCGTCCACGGGCTCGTCGAACTCGACCGCGCCTACGTCGCCGCAACCCCGGCCGACGCCTGGGAGGACTGGTACGCCGAGCGGCTGTCGACGCTTTTTCTGGGCGAAGACCCCACAAAGGGGTAGACGCGACGACCTCAGTTGAGGTGCACCGTTGCCGATACCCCAAAGGTGCTCGACACCTTGCGCCTCGACGACGTTCCGATCCACGACCACGTACCGGTCCTGCTCGTGGCCGACGATGACGAGGACATCCTCACGCTCGTGCGGCTTCGCCTCATGCGCTCGGGGTTCGAGGTGATCGTCGCCCGCGACGGAGAAGAAGCACTTCGGTTGGCGCGCGAGAACCACCCCGACCTCGCCGTTCTCGACTGGATGATGCCAAAGGCCTCCGGTCTCGAGGTTCTCCGCGCGCTCCGCAGCGACGCGACCACCTCCTCGATCCCGGTGATCCTCCTGACAGCCCGCGCAAGCGAGTCGGACATCGAGGAGGGCCTTGCGGCCGGCGCCGACGACTACATCGCAAAGCCGTTCAGCCCGCAAGCGCTCGCCAGCCGCGTTCAGTCGATCCTAACCCCCGAATGACCGCGACCCGCGGTCGGGTCGCCGACGCGACTGTCGCACGTCAGCTAGCCGAGCGAGACAACCTTCCGTTCGTGGATCTCCGTAGCGTTGGTGTGCTCCGCGCCGCTGCAGAGACGATCGATGCCCGGGTGCTCGCTCGCACGAACGCAATGCCATATGCCTTCGACGGCGAGCGCTTGCTAGTCGCGATCGCCGATCCGGGCAATGTCCGATTCATCGACGAGCTTCGCCTAGCGACTCGCGTCGACCTCCGCTTCGCCGTCGCAACACGCGACGACATCCTGTTCGAGCTGCGTCATCTCGAGCGCCAGATCGAGTCGAAGCGCCGTGCTGCCGTCGAGAACGAACAAGATCCTGCCGTCCAGGAGCAAGAAGAGGAGGAGGATGATGATGAACAGTCGTCAGCGCCCCTCATCAAGCTTGTCAACTCGATCATCTCTCAGGCAGCCGAGGAAGGTGCCAGCGATGTCCACCTGCTGCCGCAGCCTGACGGACTCCTCGTTCGGCTGCGTGTCGACGGAGTGCTGCGTGAGTTGGAACGCATCCCTCGTCACCGCGTGGCGGGTGTCATGAGTCGGGTCAAGGTGCTCGCGAAGCTCGACATCGCCGAGCGGCGTCGCCCGCAGGACGGCCGCATCTCGTTGCGCACTAAGAGCGGGCAGGAGATCGACGTGCGCGTCACGGTGCTGCCCTCAGTCGAGGGCGAGGGAGCGATCCTCCGGCTGCTGGACAAATCGCGGGACGCGCCGACACTCACCGAGACCGGCCTGTCGTTCTCGATGCAGATGCAGCTCGAGCAGATCTTGAACCGCCCGAACGGCGCGCTCCTCGTCACCGGGCCGACGGGGTCGGGCAAGTCGACCACACTCTATGCCGCGCTCTCCGACCTTGCGCGCCCCGAGGTGAACGTGATCACGATCGAAGATCCCGTCGAGTACCGCATGCCCGGCATCTACCAGCTGCAGGTCAATCCGAAGATCGACTTCGGCTTTGCGAAGGCGCTTCGCACGGTTCTCCGCAGCGATCCGGACGTGATCATGGTCGGCGAGATCCGCGACAGCGAGACCGCCGAGATCTCGATGCAGGCTGCGCTCACTGGCCATTTCGTCCTCTCGACTCTGCACACGAACGATGCGCCGAGCGCCATCACCCGTCTGACCGAGATGGGTGTCGAGCCGTTCGTCGTCGCTTCCGCCGTGGCGGCAGTGATCGCGCAGCGGCTCGCCCGCAAGCTCTGCGAGCACTGCCGTGAGCCGTATCGGCCTACGCTCGACGAGCTC
>JACDGR010000345.1 GCA_013821525.1 Actinomycetota bacterium | reverse complement strand
CGTAGTACGCAGACGCCCAGATCGCAAGTGCGAGCTTCGCGAACTCGGACGGCTGGAACACCGCCGGGCCGAGAGAGATCCAGCGCCGCGCGCCGTTGATCGGCGGACCGATCACGAGCACCGCACCGAGCAGGCCGAGCGAGCCGACAACGAGGATCGGAGCGAGCGCGCGCAGCCGCCGGAAGTCCCAACGCTGCGCGACCATCATCAGGACGATCCCGAGCGCCGCGTAGATCCCCTGCCGCTTCAGGTAGTAGCTCGGATCCTTACCGCCGACCGTCGCCGAGGCCGAGGTCGCGCTGTAGACCATCACGAGGCCGAAGGCGACGAGCGCCAACGTGACCAGGATCAGCAGCCTGGATTCGAGCTCTCCCCGCTTCATCCGTCCTCGTTCGCCGCGAGGACGGGTGGCCCTGCCGCGACTCGCCTCTAGCTGTCCTTGGCCGGGGTCGTCGTGCGAGCCTTCGCCGGGGTCGCGCCATTCGGTTGCTTCGTGCCGCTCGTGTTCTGGTCGATCGCGCTACGCAGCAGCGGGATCGCTGCTGCGCCCATCCCGAGCACCTGGGCGAACATCTCGCCCATTCCCTCGGCGCCGTTCAGCACCGTCAGCTGCCCGATGTTCCCGAAGGCCTTCGCCGCCTCGCCGACGATCTGCGGAAGCTGCTCTGCGATCTGCTGGGCGATCACTGCGTCCTGGTTCTGGGCGAGCGCAGCGGCGCGGGCCTTGATCGCCTCGGCTTCGGCGAGACCGGTCGCCTTGACGGCATCCCCCTCCGCCATGCCGCGCGCACGCGTCGCAGACACCTCGGCATCGCCGATCTGCGTCGTCCGGGTCGCCGAAGCTTCGGCTTCGAGCTTCACGCGCTTTGCATCGGCGGCGGCCTGCAGCTCGACCTCGCGCGCCTGCGCCTCGGCACGAGAGATGCGCGCATCGCGCTCTGCCTCTGCGACGGTTCGGGTCTTGTAGGCGTCAGCGTCGGCCGGCTTGCGGGCGTCGGCTTGCAGCTTCTGCTCGGTGCGCTGCGCCTCGAGCTCGGCCACCTTCGTCTCCTGCACGACGACCTGCTGGCGTGCCGTCGCCGCGGCGAGCGGGCCTGCCTGCTCTGCCTCGGCCTGCGCACGCTCGGCCTCGGCCCGCGCCTGCGCCTGCTTGATCTGCGACTCCGACTGCGCGGCGACCTTCAGCGCGTCGGCCTCCTGCTCACGCTGCGTTGCCTCGCGGTCGGAGCCCGCCTGCGCGATCCGCGCTTCCTTCGCAACCCGCGCTGCCTCGGGCATCGAGAGGTTGTCGATGTACCCGCTGTTGTTCTCGATCTCTTGAATCTGCAGGGAGTCGATCGTCAGGCCGAGCCGCTGCATCTCGCTCGAGGACGATTCGCGCGTCGCGCGCGTGAGCACGTCGCGGTTCCGGATCAGATCCTCGACGGTCATCGTGCCGACGATCGAGCGCAGGTGCCCGGCGAAGACGTTGTGCACCTTCACGTCCATCTGCTCCTCCTGGTCGAGGAAGCGCCGCGCCGCATTCGCGATCGACTGGAAGTCGTCGGCGATCTTGTAGATGACGACCGCCTTGACGCCGACGCGAATCCCCTGCGTCGTCACACACTCGAGATCGAGCTCCGCCTCATGGATGTCGAGCGAGAGATGCCGCACCTTCTGCAGACCGGGGAGATAGAACGCACCTTTCCCGACGACGATCTTGAACCCGAGCCCGGCTGCATCGCCCTCCGGCCCGGAGTGCGCGCAGGCCCGAGATGATCAGTGCTTCGTTCGGCTCCGCAACCTTGTAGAGGAACAATCGACGCTCCTTCTGCCGCTAGGGATAGCGGCGCTGACGATGACCGTCCGCGGCGGCTCGTGATCGAGCACGACGACACGGGTGTTCTTGGGGATTTCCTCCGCTGCATCGGCGGCGTAGGCGAAGTAGACCTCGGTGCCGCCGCGAATCGGCAGCATCACCTCGCCCATGCCTCCGGGCGCAATCGCGCTCGTGAGTCGACCGACCTTGGCTAGCACTTGATGATCGGCCGACACGCTGTTACGAGCTATAAGACTGAAGTCAGTGCTTGGATAGTGGCGGCTCCGCATCGACCAGCTGCCGGAACGCCTCCCCGCGCGCCTCGAAGTCCGAGAACTGGTCGAAGCTGGCACTCGCGGGGCTGAACAGGATCACGTCGCCCTGCTCCGCAAGCCGTCTCGCATGGGCCACCGCGGTGGCGAGGTCACCGTCGAGGGTATGCGGGTGCGGGCCGAGGGCCGTCGCGAGGCGCCCTGCCTCGGCGCCGATCAGATGGATCGAGCGAACGTTCGCGCCGATCGCGGCCGCGAGCGGCCCGAAGTCCTCGCCTTTCGGCGAGCCGCCGAGAATCAACCGGACGGGCTCGTCGGCGTAGGCCGCGAGAGCACGGAGTGCCGCGGCCACGTTCGTCGCCTTCGAGTCGTTGACGTAGCGAACGCCGTCGCGCTCGCCGACGAGCTCGAGCCGATGGGCGACGCCCGCAAAGCTGCGGAGTGCCATTGCGATTGCGTCGTCGGCGATCCCGGCCGCGCGGGCAGCCGCCGTGGCGGCGGCCGCGTTCTCGCGATTGTGTGCGCCTCGGAGGAGCGGCTCGGCGGGCAACTCGTCGTCGGCGGAGAACTCGACGCCTGGGAGCCCGAGCCCGCGCGGAACGACGCACGTCCCGGCGCGCTCGAAGATCCTCAGCTTCGCATCCCGGTACGCCGCGAACGTGCCGTGCCGGTCGAGGTGGTCCGGCTCGAGGTTCAGGAGGACGGCGACGTCGCAGGCGAGCTCGTGCACGTCCTCGAGCTGGAAGCTCGAGAGCTCGCAGACGACCCACTCGGCCGAGCGGATCGAGCTCAGCGGTGTCCCGACGTTGCCCGCGACCGCGACGTCCTTGCCGGCGGCGCGAAAGATCGCACCGAGCAACTCGACGGTCGTCGTCTTTCCGTTCGTCCCGGTCACCCCGACGAACCGCGCGTCCGGCAGGAGCTGGAAGCCGAGCTCGACCTCCGACCAGACCGGCACGTTGCGCGCACGCGCTGCGACGACGAGCTCCGCGTCACCGCGGACGCCGGGCGACTTGACGAGCAGCTCGACGCCGTCGAGCGCCTCCAGATCGCCTTCGTTCCCGAGCGAGCGGTCGACGAAGAGGACCTCATCCCCACGCTCCTCGAGCCGTTCCGCCGCGGAGCGTCCGGAGCGCGCGAGGCCGTAGACGAGTGCTTTCAACTGTGTGCTCGGAAGGGCAGGTAGTACTTGTAGAAGAGCGCGAACCCGGCCGCGCAGAAGATCGCCGTGACGATCCAGAAGCGCACCATGATCTTCGTCTCGGACCACGCTTTCATCTCGAAATGGTGTTGCAACGGGGCGATCAGGAAGATGCGCCTCCCCCACCACTTGAAGCTCAGCACCTGCAGGATCACCGAGATTGCGTTGATCGCGAAGATGCCGCCGACGAAGAGCAGCAGCACCTCGACCTTGAGCATGATCGCCATCGCCGCCATCGCGCCGCCGAGCGCGAGCGAGCCGGTATCGCCCATGAACACTTCGGCCGGGAACGCGTTGAACCAGAGGAAGCCGACCGCGGCCCCGATCAGCGCCGCGCCGATGAATGCGGCGTCGAGACGATTCTCGATCCGTCCATGTTGCGGCGTGCTCGACCGGATGTAGATCGTCACCGCCATCGCGGTGAACGTCGCGAGCGCGATGATCGTGGTGCCCGCCGCGAGCCCGTCGAGGCCGTCGGTGAGGTTCACGCCGTTCGCCGCTCCGGCGATGATGAAGAAGAGCAGCACGTACCAGCCCCAACC
>JACDGR010000021.1 GCA_013821525.1 Actinomycetota bacterium | reverse complement strand
ACATTGCTGATCTTCCTGCCGGTTGCCGGGGCGCTTCTCGTCGCAGTCGCGCCGCTGCCGCGCGCGTGGCTCGGCTCGCTCGCAGCGCTGATCTCGCTCGTCGAGGTCGGTTTCTGGATCACCTCCACATCGAAGTTCGACTTCGGGTCACCATCGCTGCAGCTCGACCAGCGCTACTCATGGTTCAGCGACCTGGGAGTCAGCTATCACGTCGGCCAGTACGCGTTCTCGCTGTGGCTCGTCGGCGTGACGACGGTCGTGATGGCCGCGTGCGTGATCTACGGCTGGTGGGTCGGCCGTGAGCGCGCGCGCGCGTACTTCTCGCTGATGCTGCTGCTGACCGGCGCGATCGTCGGCGTGTTCACCGCGCAGGACCTGCTGCTCTTCTACGCATTCTTCGAGGCGATGCTGATCCCGCTCTACGTGCTGATCGGCGTCTGGGGCGGCGCGGGTCGCCTGCGGGCGACGCTGACGTTCGTGATCTACACGGTCGTCGGTTCGCTCATGATGCTCGCCTCGATCGTCGTCTTCGGATTGCAGCAGGGGACCTTCGACCTGACGCGGATGGGGACGAGCGGCTCCACGTGGCTCTTCCTCGGTTTCGTCGCCGCGTTCGCGATCAAGTCACCGCTCTTCCCGTTCCACGGCTGGCTGCCCGAGGCCTACCGCGAGTCACCGCCCGAGGTCGCGGCTGTGCTCTCGGGAATCGTCTCGAAGGCGGGCCTCTACGGCCTGCTGCGGATTGCGATCCCGAAGTTCCCGAGCGTCGTCCACGACTGGCGTGTCCCGCTCCTCGTGCTCGCTTCGATCTCGCTCGTCTACGGATCATTGCTGGCCTTCCGCGCACCCGACTTCCGCGGCGTCGTCATGTACTCGTCGCTCGCGCAGTCGGGCCTGATCGCGCTCGGCCTGTTCGCGAACAACAGCCTCGGCTTCGACGGCGCTGTCCTGCAGATGGTCAACCACGCGCTCGTCTCGGCAACGCTCTTCCTGCTCGCAGGCATGGTCGAGCGGCGCACCGCGACCGGCGAGTTTGCGCGACTCGGAGGCATGGCGCGCGGCAGGCCCGCGCTCGCCACGTTGATCATGACCGCCGGGGTGATCTCGCTCGCCGTGCCGCTCTCGACCTCCTTCGCGGGTGAGTTCCTGATCCTCGCCGGCGCATTCCAGCAGGGCTGGGCGTGGGCGGTCGTCGGCGCGGTCTCGATCGTGCTCGCGGCGATGTACATGCTGCGTGCGATCTCGGGCGTGCTCCACCAGGACGTCGGCCCGTCGGTGCCCGACTCGGCACTCGACCTGCGCCTCGGAGAGCTCGCGGTCGTCGTACCGCTCGTCGTGTGCCTGCTCGGTCTCTCCGCATGGCCGAACCTGATCGCCGAGCGGTCGTTCGGCGGGGGCCACGCAAGGAGCGCCGGCTGGACGGCGTACCCGCCGCTCGCCACGAACAGGATGAACAAGTGATCAACAAGCCGCACGTCGACTGGTTCTCGCTCGCACCTACGCTCTCGCTGCTCGCGACCGCGGGCCTGTTGCTGATGGTGGCAGTGTTCACGCAACGCACGACGCGCAAGGCGATCGCCGCGTCCGTCGCGTTCACCGGTTTCGTCACCGCCTTGGTGCTCGCAGTGGTCGTCGACGTCGACAGCCCACGCGCGGCCACGCAGGTGCACGATGCGATGTTCCGTGATCGTTGGGCCGCGCTCGCCCAGATCCTGATTGCGGGCTCGGGCGCAGTGACCGTCCTCCTCTCGTTCGGGGAGCGCTGGCGGGACGAGCACGTCGCCGAGGTCTACGCGCTCCTGACCGCCGCGGCAGCCGGGATGATCTTCTTCGTCCAGGCCTCGAACCTGCTGACGCTCTTCCTCGGGCTCGAGTGGTTCTCGATCGCGCTCTACGTGCTCTCGGCGATCGACATCGACCTGATCGGCTCCCTCGAAGCAGGCCTCAAGTACCTGATCGTCGGGTCGGTCGGGTCGGCGACGCTGCTCTTCGGTTCGGCGCTCGTGTACGGCGAGACGGGAACGCTGAGCTTCGACAAGATCGCAGCGTTCGGCCACGGCGGGGACGCGATGCTGGTGGTCGGGCTCGCGATGGTGATCGTCGGCCTCGCGTTCAAGTCGTCCGCGGCGCCCTTCCACATGTGGACGCCGGACGCCTACCAGGGCGCGCCGACTCCGGTGACCGCGTTCATGTCCTCGGCGACGAAGATCGCCGCGCTCGTCGTGACCTACCGCGTGCTCGTGACGGCCTTCCCCTCAGACGAGCACCTGTGGACGTACGCGATCGCCGTGATTGCGATCATCTCGCTCGCGTGGGGGAACATCGCGGCTCTTCTCCAGCGGAACGTGAAGCGCATCCTCGCCTACTCGTCCGTCTCACACGCGGGCTTCATGCTGATCGCGGTCGCCGCTGCGAACGCACTCGGTGCGCGAGCTCTCATGTACTACCTCGTCCCGTACGCCGCGATGTCGATCGGCGCGTTCGCGATCGTCGCGGCACGCGAGCGCGAGCTCGGAGTGCCGGTGACGCTCGACAACCTGGCGGGCCTCGGCTGGGAGCGCCCCTTCCTCGGTGTCTCGATGTGGGTGTTCATGCTCGGCTTCCTCGGGTTCCCGCTGACCGGCGGCTTCATCGGCAAGTTCTACGTCTTCGCAGCCGCTTACAGGCACGGCTTCTGGTGGCTGATCGTCGCGGGCGTGATCGCGACGATGATCTCGGCGTACTACTACCTCGGCATCGTGCGCGCGATGTACTTCCGCGATGCGACCGAGCTTCAGCTGACTCCTGCACCCGCCGGCGGCTCCCCGCCGCGCGACGTGTTGCTCAGCGCGGGCGTCCTCGTCTGTCTCGCCGTCACGGTCGGCTCGTTCTTCGCAGTCCAGCCGCTGATCGACGTCGCCCGCTCAGCAGCGGACGCGCTCCCGCTCTAACGCAGCTAGATGAAGCGCAGACCGGTCAGATCGCGCATCCGGACACGCGAGGATGTGGCATCAACCAGCTAGGGCTTGGCGGGGCGCAGCGCGAGGCGGGCGTACGGCGCTGCGGCGACCGCTGCCTTCAGGACGAAGACCGCGAGGCACGCAGCGAGCGCCGAGGCACCGAGCGCCGGCAGGGTCGCCGACTGGCTGGCCGACGAGCGGGCGGCGCAGCTGAGCACGAGGAGGGCGAGCACGAGCGTCCAGAGGAACGCCTGCAAGCCACGCGCGGAGCGCCCGTGCTCCTCGAGGTAGGCGCCGAATGCGACGAGTGCTGCCACGGCCGTGAACGGGACAGCAGCGAGGAGCGCATCGAACGCAAGTCCGTACTGGCCCCGGCTGTCTGCGAACGCCGCCGCTACTGCGAGCAGGGCCGGAAGGATGCGACGTCCCACGGCACCTAGCTTCGCTCTCGGTGCGGACGGTCCTTCTAGAAGCCTGATCTAGACTCACACCTCGTCTGCGAAAGGATTGGAATGGCTTCGCTCACCTGGCTCGGTCACGCTTCGTTCCAGCTCGACACCTCTGACGGGAAGCGAGTGCTCGTCGACCCGTGGCTCGGAGGACCGACCTTTCCTAACGCTGAGAAGAAGATCGACCGCACCGACGTGATCGCGATCACCCACGGTCACTTCGACCACTCGGCGGATGCGGTGGAGATCCAGAAGGAGACGGGCGCGACGCTGATCGGGATGGTCGAGCTGATCGGTTGGTTCGTCTCCCAGGGAGCGCCTGACGACAAGGCGATCGGCTTCAACAAGGGCGGCACCGTCGAGGTCGACGGGCTTCGCTTCACGATGACGAACGCCTTCCACTCGAGCTCGGCGCCGGACGGCTCCTACACCGGCGAGCCCGCAGGCTTCGTGGTCGAGGTGGACGATCAGCGCATCTACTTCGCCGGCGACACGACCGTTTTCGGCGACATGAGCCTGATCGAGCGGCTCTACAAGCCGACCGTGGCCGTGCTGCCGATCGGAGACCATTTCACGATGGGGCCGCGCGAGGCTGCCGTCGCCCTCGAGCTGCTCGGCAACCCGCGTTGCGTCCCGGGCCACTGGGGCACGTTCGGGCTCCTGACCGGCACACCGGACGCGCTCGCGCGCCTGACGAGCTCGCAGGTCGACCGGCTCGAGCCGGGAGACACGGTCGAGCTGTGAGCATCGAGACTGCCACCGCGAGGGGTGCGTGAGAGAACGCTGGTTCGGCGCGACCGGGCGACGCGTCCCCGAGATCGCCCTCGAGGGAGAGCTCGAGCTCGGTGACGCGCTGGTGCTCGACTCACTGGACGAAGCTGCGTTGCGCGAGGCTCACGCCGCCGGGCGGCCCGTCGTCGTCCGCGCCGGTTCCGCGGAGACCGTGCGCACGGCGCTTGCACGCCCCGAGGTGGCGGTCGCACTCGTAGACGACCGGTCGCTGCTCGATCTCGACCTGACCGAGCTGACCTATGGCTGATCCGGTCGTTGCCACGTACTCGATCGCAGGCTGCGATCTGAAGGCGGGGCAATGGGGCGTCGTCACGCAGTCGAAGTTCCTCGCGGTCGGGTCGGTCGTCCCGTGGGCCGAGCCGGGCGTGGGCGCGATCGCAACGCAGGCCTATGCCAATCCGCGCTACGGGCCAGAAGGGCTTGCGCTGCTCCGCAGCGGCTCGAGCGCCGAGGAGGTGGTCGCCACACGCACGGCAGCCGACGAGGGCCGCGACCACAGGCAGCTCGGCGTCGTCGACGGCCGCGGCGGCAGCGCGTCGTTCACCGGCAGCGAATGCTTCAGCTGGGCGGGCGGGCTGACCGGGCCGTGCTTCGCCGCCCAGGGGAACATCCTCGTCGGCGACGAGACGGTCGCAGCGCTCGCAACGACATTTGTGGCGAGCGCAGGACGCGCCCTCGCCGAGCGTCTGCTCGAATGTCTCGCGGCAGCCCAGGCGGCCGGCGGGGATCGACGCGGGCAACAGTCCGCCGCGCTACTCGTCGTCGAGCGCGCGGGCGGGTACGCGGGCCTCAGCGACCTGCTGGTCGACCTGCGCGTCGACGACCACGCCCAACCGGTGACCGAGCTGGCCCGGCTGTACCGCATGCACGACCTGCTCTTCGGGAAGACACCGCGCGAGGACTGGGTCGTCGTCGACGAGGCGTTGGGCGCCGAGCTCCAGGAACGGCTCGGCCGGCTCGGCTACGAGGGGCCACTCCTGGCGGCCTTTCCCGCGTGGGCCGGCACCGAGAATCTCGAGGAGCGCATCGACGGGGTCGAGCAGATCGACCCCGTGGTGCTCGGGGAGCTGCGCGCCCGGTGAGCGAGCCCGGCTACGAGATCCTCTCGATCGACGACCTCGACCGCCTCCCGACCACGGCGGGATCGCAGATCCTCCGACCGCTGCGCCGGCGACTCGGGTTCAGGCCGTTCGGAGCCAACGTGTGGGTGGGCGAACAGCCCGGCGACCACGTGATCGAGCCGCATCGCGAGGCGAGCGGGACCGAGGAGCTGTACGTCGTCCTGCGGGGAACGGCGCGCTTCTCACTCGGCGATGCGACCTTCGATGCGCCTGCTGGGATGCTCGTGCACGCACCTCCCGACACGTTCCGCGAAGCGACGGCCGCCGAGCCTGAGACGACGATCCTGGCCGTCGGCGCGAAGGAGGGAGAGGCGTTCACGCCCTCAGCCTGGGAGGACTTCTACGTCGCCTACGCCGAGCTCCGCGCGGGAGACGCCGACGCCGGGCGCGTCGCGATGCAGGCGGCGCTCGACCGCGAGCCCGATGCCTGGCAGGGTCCGTTCAACGCAGCGTGCTTCGAGGCGCTTGCGGGCGAGCCCGACGCAGCGCTCGCGCACCTGCGCCGCGCGGCCGAGCTGGACAGGCGCGAGACGAGGCGCTACGCCGCCGACGACACGGATCTCGACGCGCTTCGTGACGATCCTCTCTTCGCTGAGATCGTCGCGTGATCGCGCACGTCGACGAGCTCGACAGCATCGAGCTGCCGGACGGTTTCGTCTGGCGCCCTGTCCGACGGCATTTCGGCATCCGCGCCTTCGGCGTCAACGCCTACTCCGCCACCGCCGCGGGCGGCCCCGTCGTCGAGGAGCACACCGAGCTGAGCAACGAGCACGAGGAGATCTACCTCGTGCTGCGGGGGCGGGCGCTCTTCACGGTCGACGGGAACGAGCACGAGCTGGAGCCCGGCCAGCTCGTTTTCGTGCGCGACCCGTCGCTGAGACGAGGGGCGGTCGCGCTCACCGACGACACGGTCGTGCTCGCACTCGGCGGCAAGCCCGGCGAGCCGCATCGGGTCTCGGCCTGGGAGGCGATGTTCGCCGCGGTGCCCGCCGCACGCCGTGAACGCTGGGACGAGGCGATTCGTCTGCACGAGGAAGCGCTCGTCGAGCAGCCCGATCATCCTGCGCTCCTCTACAACCTCGCGTGCATGGAAGCGCGCGGCGGCAAGCACGTCGACGCGTTGCTGCACCTGAAGCGTTCGGTCGAGCTCGACCCCAAGTGGGCCGCGCACGCGCACGCCGACTCGGACTTCGCAGCGATTCGCAGCGAGCCCGGGTTCCCTGCGTGAGGGGGCCCTAGTGGTCGTAGAAGACGACGTGTGACGTCGCGGAGTCCTGCAGGTGGTCGGCAGCCGGGAAGGTCAGCGTCGCCGCGACCAGCCCCAGACAGACTGCCGTGCCCGCGCAGGCGAGCCGCACGCCAAGACCCGGAGCGCGCAGGACGAGCGCGCGGACGAAGGCGACGAGGTGCGCGAGCACGTGCACCCCGATCGACCCGACCCACACGATGAAGCTCGCCTGGTGAAGCGTCACGACCGCTCCCTGCGTGCGGCCGAGAGCGAGCAGCGCGATCCCTGTTCCGAACAGAGCGATCGTGGACACGATCAGCACCGGTGCGATGAGCACCCGCAGGGCGAGGTGCGGCGGGCCATGCAGGACGTACTCCTCGGCCCGGCGGTAGTAGCGAAACATGCGCCAACCGGTGCTCGAGAGCTTCAGCGCGACCGGCGGGATCAGCAGGACGCCGACAAACGCATGCACCGTCAACAGCGAGCGCAGATCGAGGAGCGTCGCTCCCTCTGCTGCGAGGAGCACCAGGAGGACGCTGGCCGCGATCGATGTCAGCTGCGCGTTGCCGCTGCTCCCTCCGCTGAACATTCTCCGAATCACGTCTGTGATCAGAGCACGGGTGCCTGAGCGCCGCCTAAGAGCGCTGCGAGTGGCTGTCGCCGGGCAGGCGCACGCCGGCCGCGAGCGCTCGCAGCCCCGGCACGGGATCGGCCTCGGGTCGCGCGACAACGAGCACCGCTCCGAAACCATCGTGCGGTGTCAGGGCGTCGACGATCAGGTGCAGGCCGACGGCGAGTGCGAAGGACTTGTGCGCGAGCTCACCGCCGAACGGCACGAGCTCCTCGCGAGACGCCTCGCCGGCGAGCACAGCGCCGTAGGTGACGGCACCCATCGAGACGTCTGCGACGATCGGCCGACCGTCGCTCGAGGGAACCGCGATCGCGATCGGGTTCGTGCCTGCGAGCTCCGGCCCGCCCTGCGGCGAGGCAAGACGCCTCGGCGAGGTCGCGGTGATCAGCGCCACGAGACCTGCGCCGGCCAGCTGCCGCGCCCAGTAGCCGAGCGCACCCGTCGGGAACGTCCGCGTGCAGACGACGACGCGTGCATGCTCCGGTGGCACCTCGATCTGCGCAGCGGCGACTGCGGCCAGGGTCAGATAACCGAGAGCTCCGTCGCCGTCCCAGAGCTCGTACCCGTCGGTCGCAAGCTCTCGCCGGGGGAAAGCGGCGGTCGGAAGGTCGTCCCACGTCTCGAGCCACTCGATACGCGATAGCCCGTGTCCCTTCTGACCCCGGCGCTCCGCGTCGAGAAAATGACCGGCCAGCGTCTCGACGTCGGCCGCACGGAAACCGAGTGCGGCCAGCCGCGGCCGTGCTTCGTCAGGCCGCACGGTCTGTGAACCTGATCGTCGGCCAGCCGCGAGAGCGCGCGATGCGACGAAGTCGCCGGTCGGGGTTGACCGCAATCGGGTGACCAACGGCCTCGAGGAACGGCATGTCGCTGTAGGAGTCCGAGTAGGCCGTGGACGCGGCGAGGTCCAGGTGATCAGCGGCGGCGAGCTCGCGTAGGGCCTGGGCCTTGCCTTCGCCGTGAGCGGCACGCAGCGACCGGCCGGTGTAGACCCCGTCGACGATCTCGCAGGTGGAGCCGATCGCGCCGTCGAAGCCGAGGTCGTCCGCGATGTGATCGACGATCTCCTGCAGGGTTGCGGAGACGATGTACACCTTCTCCCCGCGCTCACGGTGGTGCTGCACCAGGCGGAGCGGCTCCGCATAGACGAGCGGCCTGAGCACGGGCTCCATCGCATCGCCGACCAGCGCCTGCAGCTCCCCGACGGAGAACCCGTCGAGGATCCTCATGCCTTCCTCGGATACGGCGCGGACGCGTTCAGCGCTCGCGCCGCGGGCCGCGAACAGCAGCTGCCAGAGCGCCGACTTGGCGAGATCGAGACGTGTGATCAGGCCGCGGGCGCGAAAGGACGGCGCGAGCGCCAGCACGGAGGAGCGCTGGATGAGGGTGCGATCGAGATCGAAGAACGCGGCTGCCTGCACCGTCACGAGACGAGCGGAAGCGTGCGTGTGAACTTTCCGACTCGCGCCTCGTCCAGTTGACGGGCGATCTCGGTCACCGTCTGCGCCGCCTCGCAGCCCGGGTCGCGCACGACGAGGGGCTCGCCCGCATCGCCTGCCTCGCGGAGAGCGGCGTCGAGCGGCACGCTGCCGAGGAAGGGCACGCCGAGCTCCGTTGCGAGCAGCTCGCCGCCGCCGGAGCCGAAGACCTCCGACGTCATGTTCTCGATCACGCCGGCGACGCGAAGCCCGGTCTTCTGCGCCATCGTCGCCGCGCGCGACGCAACTTCCTGGGCGAGCGGCTGCGGCGTCGTGACGACGACGGTCTCCGCGCGCGGGAGCAGCTGCCCGAGCGAGATCGAAACGTCGCCGGTACCGGGCGGCATGTCGACGACGAGGACGTCGATGTCTCCCCAGTGCACGTCCTGCAGGAACTGCTCGAACGCACGGTGCAGCATCGGCCCACGCCACATGACGGGCTCGTTGTCGTCGAGGAAGAACCCGATCGACATCAGCTTCAGATCGTGCGCGACCGGCGGGACGATCATCTTGTCGACGACCACCGGCTTACGCCGGATGCCGAGCATGTGCGGGATCGAGTGCCCATAGATATCGGCATCGAGGATCCCCACCTCGTGACCGAGTGCTGCCAGCGCCGCTGCGATGTTCACCGTCAGCGTCGACTTCCCGACCCCACCTTTCCCGGAGGCGATGGCGAGCACACGCGTCTTTGCGGGGAGCTGCACACCCCGTACCTCGGCGCCGCCGCGAAGCTTGGTGGTGAGCGCAGCGCGCTCATCGGGAGTCATCACGTCGAACCGCAGGCCGACCGACCGCACGCCGGGCAGCGAGGCGACGTGTTGCTGCACCTGATCCTCGAAGCTCGAGCGGAGCGGGCACCCGACCACGGTCAGCGCGATCGTCACGACGACGTCGGATCCGGCGATCTCGATCCCACGCACCATGTCGAGCTCTGTTACCGGGCGCCGGAGCTCGGGGTCGATGACCATGCCGAGTGCGGCCATCACCTCGTCTTGCGTGGGCACGTTCCGAGCGTAGCGGAGGGTGAGCCGCCTGCGCCGTTTCGGGGATGCCGTCAGACCCGGCGGCTGCCGATCCCTCTCAGGTGAACGATCTGCGGCACCGGCTGACTGCGCGAGGCGGCCTCGTGATCGACCTCGTGCTCGCGGGCCTCTTGATCTCGCTGTGGGTGACCCGGGACGTCACCCTGTGGCTCCACCTGGCGTACATCTGCGTGCCCGTTCGGGCGTATCTGAGGCCGGGCGCGCTCGCAACGGCATCGCGCGCGGCGGTGATCTCACTGGTCGCCGGCCTGATGCTCGTCCGCCTCCACGGATCCGGGGTGCTCGACGCGGACGAGCTGATCGAGATCCCGCTGCTCGCACTCCTCGCCTTCTGCTTCGCCGGGTTCTCTGCCAAGCGGTTGCGTGAGGAAGCCGCGATCGCCGCCGAGCGGGCTCAACTCGCCGGGGCGCTCGACCAGATCCCGCTCGCAACGATCGCCTTCGACGCCGAAGCCCGGGTCGTCACCTGGAACGCAACCGCCGAGCGCCTCTTCGGTTGGAGCTCGGAGGAGGTCGTCGGAAAACCCAACCCGATCGTCCCGGTCGGTGAACGTGCGGCATCGGACGAGCTCTTCCACCGGCTGGTGAACGGTGCGCCGTTGCATGCCGTCGAGGTCTCGCGCCTCGCGCGCGACGGAACGCAACTCGAGCTCGCTCTCTTCTCGACACCGTTGCGCTTGGATTCGGGAGCTCTCGTCCTCTACGCTGACATCAGCGAGCGGCTGCGTGCTCAGTCGGAGCGGGACGAAGCGCAGCGACGCTACCAGGGACTCGTCGAGTCGCTACCGCTCGTCACGTATATCGACCGCGTCGACGACCACGCGACGAACATCTACACGAGCCCACAGATCCGCGAGCTGCTCGGGTGGCCGGCGGAGGACTGGGTGGCGGACCCGCGCCTCTTCGAAGAACTGCTCCATCCCGACGACCGGAGCCGCGTGATGGGCCAGGTGAAGACCGCGAATGAAACCTACGACCCGTTCGAGTCGGAGTACCGGATGCGCCACCGCGACGGCCATTACGTCTGGGTGCGCGACCACAGCTCGATCGTCACGGAGCGCGAGGGCGGGGAGGCGTTCGCGCGTGGATTTCTCCTGGACATCACGGAGCGCAAGCGCCTCGAGAGCCAGGTCTTGCAGGGTCAGAAGATGGAAGCGCTCGGCCAATTCGCGGGTGGGATCGCACACGACTTCAACAACCTCCTGACCGGCATCGGCGGCTACGCAGAGCTCGCATCGAGCCGCGCCGCCGGCGACCCGGCACTCACGCGGTGCCTCGACGGGATCAAGGCCGCTTCCGCCGAGGCAGCGAGCCTCACGGCCCGCCTGCTGACCTTCAGCCGACGACACGTCCTCGAGCGAACGCTCGTCGACCCGAACGTGATCGTCCGCGAAGCCGCCGACTTCCTCGAGCGCCTCGTGCGCGCTGACATCCGCCTCGACGTTCGGCTCGGCGCCGACGTGCCTTGGGTCGAGGCAGATCCGGCGCAGCTGAAGCAGGTCGTCCTCAACCTGGCGCTGAACGCGCGCGACGCAATGCCGGAAGGCGGAACGATGACCCTTCAGACAGCCGGCAACGGCGATTCCGCAACGATCCTCGTTCGCGACACCGGCACGGGGATGGACGAGGCCACGCTCGCACGCGCGGTCGAGCCATTCTTCACGACGAAGCCGGAAGGCGAGGGCACCGGGCTCGGCCTGGCCGTCGCCTACGGCGTCGTCGACGGGCTCGGAGGCTCGCTCCTGCTCGACTCCAACCCGGGCGAGGGGACGATCGTCGAGATCGTTCTGCCGAGCGTGGCGGATGTCGGCGGCGCAGCCGAGCAGGCGGAGGCGGCCCCGGCCGGGCAGCCCCCGACTGCCAGGATCCTCGTCACTGAGGACCGCGAGATCGTGCGAACGCTCGCACGGGAGGTGCTCGAGAACGCCGGGTTCGAGGTCGCTGTTGCAGCGTCGGGTACCGAAGCGCTCGGCATCGTCGAGGAGAGCCCGCCCTTCGACCTGCTGCTCACCGACGTCGTCATGCCGGGACTCAGCGGCCTGGAGCTCGCGCGCGCGATCCGTGCGCTGCGCCCCACCCAGCGCGTGCTCTACATGTCCGGCTACACCGACGATGTGCTCGCCGAGTCGGAGCTCGAGAACGAGAGCACTGCCTTCCTGCGCAAGCCGTTCCAGAACGCGGAGCTGATCGAATCCGTCGTTGCGCTGCTCGCTCAGCCCTGGGCGGCCGCGGCGTTGTCGAACGCGCCGAACGTCTCGTCAGCCCCGGCGGGCTGACCTAACGTGCCCTTCAAGTAGAGGGCGTTCTCGATTGCGTAGCCCTCCCAGTCGTTGTTGAAGTACACGAACACATCGACCGAGCTCGACCATGACTGCAGGCGTGCGGCCCACTCGTCGAGCTCCGCGTGCGAGTAGTTGCCATTCCAGCTTCGCGTACCACCGTGAAAGCGTACGAAGGTGAAATCGGCCGTCAACTCGTGCGTCTGGAACTTATTGACCTGAGGTCGATCCCCGATCACAAGCGCGGCGCCATGCTCGCGGAGCAGCACGTAGGTCTCGTCGCGGAACCACGATGGATGCCGGAACTCGAACGCATGTCGCCGACCGTCATGTGTCTGCTCGAGGGCCGTTGCAAGACGGCCGAGGTCGCACGCGAACGTCGGGGGCAGCTGCCAGAGGAGAGGGCCCAGCTTGGGCGAGTGCAACAACGCCCCGATCCGGTCGTACAGCAGCGGCAGGTGATCCTGCACCTCGAGCAACCGCTTGATGTGCGTGACGTAGCGGCTCACCTTGACCGCGAAGGTGAAGTCCGCCGGCGACTCTGCGACCCACCGCGCGACGGATTCGACCTTCGGCAGCCGGTAGAACGTCGTGTTGATCTCGACGGTGTCGAACGAGCGCGCGTAGAGGCCGAGCCAGTTGCGCGGTGCGCAGCGCGGCGGGTAGAAGACGCCGTTCCGCCAGTGGGCGTAGTTCCAGCCCGAGCAGCCGATCCTTATCCGGTGAGTGCTGTCGCGAGCCGCCGGCACAGCTCGGGTGTGCCCGCTGCGGCGAGGCGTGAACGTCCGACCAGATCGAGCGGCGCCGAGCCGAACGGCGCTGCTTCGGGCAGATCGATCGCAAGGCCTTGCTCGCGTACGAGCAACTGCGCGGCAGCGATGTCGACCGAGCGCGCACCCTTCAGCGACACCACGCCATCGACCCGGCCTGCGGCAAGGTGGCAGAGCGTGATCGCGAGCGAGCCCATGATGCGCAGCCGGTGTGCGACACCGGTGAACTGCGCCGCGTGCTCGGTGACGTAGGCGAGCGTGGTCGCCTCGAATGAGAGGATCTCGAGCACGTCCTTCGGCCGCTCCGTGATGCGCTCCCCGTCCAGGAACGCGCCGCCGCCCCGCAGCGCAGTCCACTCCTCTCCGGTGCCGAAGTCGTAGACGTAGCCGAAGAAGACGTCGTCCATCGTCTCGCCGTCCGCGACTGCAACTGAGATCGAGAAGAATGGGATCCCGCGCTTCGCATTCAGCGATCCGTCGATCGGATCGACGACGACCGTGTAGCGGCCGTTACCTTCGACCCCCACCTCCTCGCTGACGATGCGCACATCCTCGTCACGGAAGCGCGCCAGGATCACGGCCTCTGCCGCCGCGTCGATCGCTGTCGTCTCGTCGCCGCCCTCGCCCGCACCGACGACCGGCTCCCGCTCGGTGCGACCCGGGAGGTCGTCGAGCACCCGCTGCACGTCGTCGCGCGCGGCGCGGCAGAGTGCGAGCCAGTCGGGCGCGTGACTCATACCGGGTGGAAGAGCAGCCCCGAGGTGAGCTTGGGATAGAAGAACGTCGACTTCTGCGGCATCGTCTCGCCGGCGTGCGCGAAGCGCGCGACCTGCTCGACGGTTACCGGCTCGAGCAGAAATGCAGCGCCGGCCTCGCCCCGGTCGACCGCCGCAATCGCCTGGTCGGCGTACGCGGTGTAGCTGACGCCTGCCGCCGCGAGCGCCTCGACGACGCGTGGCCCGAAATCATCGTCGGTCTGAACGCGCGTGTAGCTGCCGTCACGGTAGAGCGTTACTCCTTGCCCCGGCCCGTCGACGGGCTCGCCCGAGACGTCACCGACCGACTCGACGATCCGGTGCGTCGGAAAGATCTCGAGGCCAGGCGCGCGCGAGGAGACGAGGATCGCAAAGGTGTGGGTCGCCTCGGGGTGCTCGGCGCGATACGCGACGGCGGTCTCGTAGCGATGGTGGCCGTCCGCGATCAGGAGCGGCGTATCGATCGCCACCTCGCCTGCCTGGATCGGCCAGACGCGCGTGCGGACGCCGCCGTCCTCGACATCTAGCTCAGGCCCGTCCTCCGGACGGGAGAAGACGGGCTCGGCGTCGTAGAGCAGGAAGATCGGCTCGAGTTGTGTCTTCGTCGCGCGGAGGAGGCGGAGGCGTCCTTCCTTCGGGCCGGCATGGGTGCGCTCGTGTGGCAGAACCTCACCCGACTCGTACGGGGAGACCGGAACCGACGCCGCAAAGCCTTCACGTGTCCGGGTCACTCCGTCGGGGCCGGTGAAGTCCTGCGCGACCCACCAGTAGGCGGGCGGCGATTCGACGAGCACCCCGTCGCGACGCCAGGCCTGGAGGGCGGCGGCGGCCTGATCCTCCGAGTCGGGGAGCGTCAGGTGGACGACGTTGTACGGGCTGCGGGCGAGATACTCGAGCCGTGCGTCGTCGGAGATCACGTCGTACGGCGGCGCGACGACGTCACCGAGCGGGACGCCGACGTAGCGGAGCGCGCGAAATGGCCTGACCGTCGGCACTGCTGCAGACTAGAGGCTTGATGTGCATTCGCGGCGCCCAAATGCGGGCCAAGCCTCTAGCGTGATCCGGACGGTGCCGCAGGCGGCGAAGTGGATCGACAAGGCCGGGCTGGCGCTGCTCTTTCCGAAGCCGGACGTCGTGCTCCCGTCGCTCTGGGAGCAGGTCTCGAAGTCGCAGGTCGTCGACTGGAACGCGCCCGAGATCAACTTCTTCTGGCGGGCCAAGGACGAGCTGCCGGGCGCGGTCTCTCCTGCGTCGGCAAGCACCTCGGGCGGTCGGTCTCGTGCGTCGCGCCGCGGCTCCTGCCGGTGCTCGTCGCGGCGAACGGCGAGCAGGCAGACGACGATCCGGTCGTCGAGGCGATTCGCGAGCTCGGCCCGCTGACAGGCCCGCAGCTGCGCGCGACTACCGGGTTGTCGAAGCAGGAGGTCGACCGCTCGATCGCGCTTCTCCATCAGCAGCTCGTCCTCACGAACGCGCGGCTCGAAGCCGAGGGCAGCACCTGGGGTGCGCTCGCCCGTGACCTCCTCGCACGCAAGTGGCGGCTGCCGAAACGCCTTCCTGCGCGCGAGCAGGCGCGGCGCGAGCTCGCCGCGGTCGTGCTCGGTCACGCCGGTGAGCTGAGCGGATCTCGGCGGTGCGCTCGGCTGGCGGCGAAAAGCGGCGGCGGCCGTGCTCGAAGAGATCGCCGAGGGCCGCGACGACCCAGCCGGTTTCCGGATCTGGACGCGGCGCTAGGCTGGGGCGGATGACGATCGCCGAGCTTGCAGCAGACCGGGTGGTCGAGGGCGTTTACGCGGTCAAGACGAAACGCAAGCTGCGTACGAAGTCCGGCGCCGCCTATCTCGCGCTCGAGCTCGTCGACACGACCGGGCGGATCGAGGCCCGGGTCTGGAACGACGTCGAGCTCCTCGACGGCCGGTTTGGAGAGGGCGATGCGGTTCGCGTTCTCGGACGGGTCGAGAAGTTCCGCGACCGCCTACAACTCGACGTGCGTTCGCTCGAAGCATCGGACATCGACCCGGCGTCGCTGACCCCTGCGATCAGACGGGACGCCGAGGAGATCGCGGGCTTTCTCGACTTCCTCGTCGCGGAGGTCGCGCACCCCGGTCTGACCGCGACCGTGCGGGCCGTGGTCGCCGAGCACGACCTGCGGGCGTTCCCCGCTACGCCGGACGACCACCATTCCTATGCCGGCGGACTGCTCGAACACACCGTCGGCGTGGCAACCCTCTGTCGCGAGACGACGCAGCTCCACCCACGCCTGCGAGCTGACCTGCTGCTCGCCGCGTCGCTGCTGCATGACGTGGGTCGGACGATCGAGCTCGGACGGGGGCCCGCGTTCACCGTCACCGACGAGGGCCGGCTGCTCGGACACGTCCACCTCGGGCTACGAGCGATCGAGGAACGTGCCCAGGGCCTCAGCAGTGGACAGCTCGCCGAGCTACTCCACTGCGTTGCGTCGCACCACGACGCGCGCGCTGCGCGGACCGCCGAGGCGGCGGTGCTCTACCACGCAAACCAGCTCGACGCGATTGCCGCCACCCGCCGCGTCGATTGACACGCCCGCGTCGTTGACCCCGCTCCTCCTCGCGCTGGGAGCGAGCCTCGCGTGGGGGCTCGCCGATTTCGTCGGCCCACTCCTCAGCCGAACGCTCGGCGCGCTCCGCGTGCTCCTCTGGGCACAGGTCGGAGGGCTCGCGGCGATCGCGATCGCAGTCGGGATCCGCGGCGAGGGGCCGCGCGGGTGGTCGGTGCTCTTCGCGGTTGCCGCTGCGATCGGGGGCACGCTCGGTCTCTACGCCTACTACCGGGGCATGCAGCTCGGCGCGATGAGCGTCGTCGCTCCCATCGCAGGCGTCTCCGCCGTCGTGCCGGTGATCTTCGGGATCGCGACCGGAGACAGCCCGTCCGTGACGCAGATCGTGGGGATGGGGGCCGCGCTCCTCGGGGTCGCGCTCGCTTCGATCGAGCACCACGAGGGAGCGCCGCGGGTTGCAGCAGGCGTCGGCCTTGCCCTCCTCGCGGCGGTCGGCTTCGGGATCTACTTCCCGTGGATGCACGCAGCCGGGAAGGTGGACTTCTGGTGGGCCTCGCTCGTCTTCCGCTCGACCGCGCTGCTCGTGATCGTCGGCGCGGTCGCCGCAAAGCGACCTCAGCTGCGGCTCGGGCCCCGCGACCTGACGATCGTTCTGCTCGTCGGGATCGGCGACACGCTCGGCAATGTCCTCTTTGCAGCCTCATCGGGCAAGGGTCTCGTCAGCCTCACGTCGGTGCTCGCCTCGCTCTACCCGATCGTGACGGTGATGTTGGCGGCAGCGGTTCTCCACGAGCGAATCGCGCGCATGCAGCGGGCGGGCGTGCTGCTGACGCTGACCGGCGTGATCCTGATCTCCGTCTGACGAGGCGTGTCTTAGACGTTGAAGCGAATATTCAGGACGTCGCCGTCGCGGACGACGTAGGTCTTCCCTTCGAGCCGCTGCTGCCCGCGCTTCGAAAGCTCGGCGTGCGAGCCTGCGTCGACGAGGTCATGCCAGTCGACGACCTCGCAGCGAATGAAGCCACGCGCGATGTCCGTGTGGATCGCGCCGGCGGCATCGAGCGCGGACTGCCCGTTGCGCAGCGTCCAGGCGCGAGTGTCCTGCTCCCCGGCGGTGAAGAACGTGATCAGGTCGAGCGCATCCCGGAGCCGTCCGGCGATCTCGTCGAGGGCAGACTCACCTCCGTCGCGATACGCCGCGGCCTCCTCGTCGGGCAGCTCGGCCAGCTCCGCCTCCAGCTTCAGATCGATTCCGTTCGGGCCGTTCTCGACCGCGATGATCGGCTTCGTCGTCAGAGGCTCTAGCTCGCCCGGCAGCTCGCCCGTGTAGTCGCTCAGTGCGCCGCCCGCATCGACGTGCGCAAGGATCTTCCGTAGATCGTCGACCTCGGCGCGCAGCTTGGCGTCGCCCGACCGCGCCTGTTTCTCGACCCGCTCGAGCCGTCGCTCGACGTGGTCACGATCCGCGACGAGCAGCTCCAGCTTGAACGTCTCGAGGTCACCGGCCGGATCGGCGCCTTGCCCAAAGCCGCGAAGGGCGACGAGGAGCGCCTCGACCTGCCGTAGATTCCCGAGCTGAGCCTCGCCGGCGCCCGGGACGTCCTGGATGCGAATGGTCGCGTGCGTGATCTTGCGCGCGTGCACGACCTGCGCGAGCGCGTCGAGGCGCTCGTCGGCGATCGGCGCCATGCCGACGTTCGTCTTTCCGTACTCGCCGCCGCCCGTCTTGGTCAAGGCGGTGAAGAGCGCCGTCTTCCCGCTGCCGGACGGTCCGACGATGCCGACCTCGAGTGCCACGCGCGGGAGGGTACCTAGTAGGACTTTGTTGGTTCGTTGAAGGGTCCCGTTTCCGGCCGGCGAATGGTGTCCGCGTTGGCGGTCATCGTTTGAGGAGGAGACGGATGGGAATCGCGGGCCTGGAGATGGTGGCGAGTGAGC
>JACDGR010000344.1 GCA_013821525.1 Actinomycetota bacterium | reverse complement strand
ACTCCGGCGCGTCCCAGGGCTCGTGCGGGTCCCACACATCGACCAGCAGGAAGAACTGCTCCTGGTGATGGCGCTCGAGCCACTCCTCGGCGGCCGTCACAGTGCGGGCGACCCAGCGGTCGGACTCCTGGCGCCAGGTCGAGCGGGCATCGACGCGCTCCTCCATGCGGCGGCCGTCGCCTTGGCCGCGAACCCAGATGAAGTCCTGGAAGCCGCGGTCGTAGCCGAAGCCGTCGCGAATGTAGAACGGCGTGTCGACGACGCCCATCGTCAGGTAGCCCGCTTCGCTCAGCAGTCCGGGCAGCGTGGGGAGGCCTGTGGGCAGCGGCGCCCACGTCATGAACGACATCGAGAGCCTGCCGGTCAGCAGGTCGGCGCGGGCGGGCATCGTCGGGAACGACCCGACGTGGTGGTTGTCGAACACGACCGCGCGGCTGGCGAAGCGATCGAGCGCCGGGGTGCGAATCCAATCGTTGCCGTAGGCCCCGACGTGGTCTCGCCGGAACGTGTCCGAGACAAGAACGACAAAGTTGAGCGGCTCAGCCGTGCCGCTCAACGACGTCCTTGCCCCCGAGTGACCCTCAGCGCGCGTTGAGAAACGACGTTCACGCTTGTGTCCTCCATTCGCATGAGTAGTATAGCAATGACAGAAAGAGATTTTATACTACTGAAAACGCATTACCCAAACCTATGCGAACCCAGCCATACTCTCCACATGAAGAAACATTTCTCGAGACCGGACACGACCCTCCGGCCAGGGCGCTCGTGAGCGCCGCGGAGCTCGCCGAGGCCCTGCCGCGTGGGCTGCGCGACGACGCGCCCTCGCGCGGCAAGCTGACCGACCGCGCGTACCAGCACATCCGCCTGGCGATCCTGCAGGGGCGCTACGCCGTCGGCAGTGCGGTGGCCGAAGGGGCGATCGCCGCCGAGCTCGGTATCTCCAAAACTCCTGTCCGGCAGGCGCTGCAGATGCTGAGCCGGGAAGGGCTGCTCGAGGTAGGCAAGCGGCGCCAGTTGATCGTTCGCGGCTTCACCCCCGAGCATCGTGAGGAGATTCTGGAGATTCGCGAAGCGCTCGAGAACATCGCCGTCCACCGTGCGTGTGCGCAGATGAGCGTGGACGACATCGATTACCTGCGGATCCTCGTCATGCGGCAGCGCCGCGCGATCGACGCCAACAACGACGATCGCTTCGTCGAGCTCGACGAGGAGTTCCACCTTCGCATCGCCGAAGGCTCGGGCCTCGCGATCGTGACCCGGATCCTCGGGCAGTTGCGCGGCTTCGTGCGCGTGATGCGGCTCGGCAGCACCCGTGTCCGTGACGCGCGCAGTGCGATCGAGGAGCACGAGGCGATCATTGAGGCGATCGAGGCTCGCGACGCAGCGGCGGCGGCAGCGGCGCTGCACCTCCACCTCCGCAAGTCGAGCAACGTCGAGCGTCCGGGAACCGATCGGTGAACGGCGAGTTCCTTACCCGCGTCAGCAACGCACCAGGCCTCTCCGGGTTCGAGGACGAGGTGCAGCAGATCGCCGCGGAGGTGTTCGACGAATGCTGCGACGAGACCCGGCGCGACCGCCTCGGGAACGTGATTGGCCTCAAGCGCGCGACAATTCCGGCGGAGGGCGGGACTGTGCGGGTCATGCTTGCGGCGCATGCCGACGAGATCGGGATGATGGTCAAGTCGATTGACGAGCACGGCTTCATCGGCTTTGCGCCGGTGGGCGGGCTGCACGTCGCGTCGACGATGGGCCAGGCGGTAATCGTCCACGGGCGCTCAGCGGTACGCGGCGTCGTCGTCCCGGATGTGCCGCCGAAGGATCAGTACCGGCCGCTCGCCGAGATGCTGATCGACGTCGGCCTTTCGCGCGCCGAGGTGCTCGATCTCGTCGACATCGGCGATGCCGTGACGTTTGCCCAGGAATGCGCGCAGCTGAACGACGATGTCTTCACTGGCCGGAACTTCGACGACCGGATCGGCACGTACTGCCTGCTCCAGGCGATGCTCGAGGTCGGCGACGTCCAGGTCGACGCTTACGCCGTCAGCACCGTGCAGGAAGAGGTGGGGGTGCGCGGAGCGGGCGTCGCCGCCTACGCGATCGAGCCCGACATCGGCATTGCGATCGACGGGAGCCTCTGCCGCGGCGCGTACTCGGAGCTTCGCCACCACACGTGCGAGATGGGCGCGGGAACCGGCATATACCTGATGGACAACCTGACGATCGGTGACCGCGGCTTGATCGCGTTCCTCTTCGAGCTCTGTGAGAGCCATGGGATCCCATTCCAGAAGACCGTCGGCGGCGGCACCGACGCGTCGGCGATCCAGCGGACGAAACGGGGCGCGCTCGCGACCACCATCGGCGCACCCGTGCGCCACATGCACTCAACGGTTCAGCTCTGCCACTCCGCCGACATCGACGCAACGGTCGCGTTGCTGAAGGCGTTTCTCGAGCACGCGCACGAGCTCCCGTTGTCTGCGCGATGAAGATTACGCAAATCAGCGCGATCCCCATCCGGATCCCGCTTCCGACCGCCCCCTACGCGACGGAGAACGCCGGCACCCGGATCGACTGGCACGGGCGGCGCAGCAGGACGTCGTCGGTCCGCCCGGATCCGGCACTCGACTACGCGCTCGTTCGGATAGAGACGGACGAGGGGGTGACCGGCATCGGCGAGGCGCAGGCCGACATCGGCTTCTTCGGCAACTCACTCGAAGAGCTGTGCGCCGCGATCGACCTGTACTTGGGCCCGCAGCTCCTCGGACGCGACCCGCTCGACCGCGAGCAGCTGCTCGACCTCCTGGACTATCGCGAGAACTCGTGCGCGCGCTCGGGCATTGACCTGGCGCTGCACGACTTGATGGGCCGGGCCCTCGGCGTCCCGGTCAGCACGCTGCTCGGCGGCGCCCACCGCCGCCGCGTCCAGGTCGCGGTCGAGGTCGCGGGGGGCGCGCCGGAGGACATGGCGGCGACGTGCACGTCGCTCGTCGCGCGCGGCGTGCGCGTGTTCAAGCCGAAGATCGGCGGGCACGTCGAGGCGGACGTCGAGCGCCTCTCTGCGATCCGCGAGGCCGTCGGTCCCGACGTGATCCTGCGCGCCGACGCGAACCAGGGCTACAACGCCAAGGACGCGATCCGGCTGTGCCGCCTCGCCGAGCGGGCCGGCGTCGGCCTCGATCTCCTCGAGCAGCCGGTCGCTGCATGGGATCTCGCAGGCATGGCGCTCGTGCGGGCCTCGGTCGACACGCCGATCGAAGCGGACGAGAGCTGTTACTCGGTGCACGACGCAATCCAGATCGTGCGGCACGGCGCGGCAGACGTTCTCAACGTCAAGCTCGCGAAGGCAGGCGGGCTCTACACGGCCAAGAAGATCGCCGCGATCGCCGAGGCCGCGGGGCTGCGGTGCGTCATCGGCACGTCGTTCGGACTAGGGGTGGAGGTCGCTGCGAAGCTCCACCTCGCTGCGTCGACGATGCACATCGTGGACGCGGTCGAGTTCACCGAGCTCGTCGTGCACGAGCCGCTGATCGAGCAGCCGTCGTCTGGGCCGCTCGCCTTGCCGCTTCGGGACGGGTGTCTCGACGTGCCGACGGGGCCGGGGCTCGGCGTAGAGCTTGCCTCCGAGGACGTGGACCGCCTGCGCGCGTGGGGCTGACGCCCGGCCGGCAGGACATCGTCGCCGGCGTCTCGGTCGCGGTCGTGCTCGTTCCGCAGTCGCTCGCGTACGCCCAGCTGGCGGGGATGCCGGCCTACCGCGGCCTCTTCGCCGCCGCGATCCCGCCGCTCGTCGCGGCGCCGTTCGCCTCGTCGCCGTACCTCCAGCC
>JACDGR010000343.1 GCA_013821525.1 Actinomycetota bacterium | reverse complement strand
GCGTGTCTCGGAGCACGATGTGGAACGCATGCTCCGCACCGTCCGGGCGGTGCTCGACGCGAACACCGAGCTTCCGCTCTCGATCGGAGTCAGCCGCGGGCGCGTCTTCGCGGGCGAGGTCGGCGCGCCGTTCCGTCGGACATACACCATCCTCGGCGGTACAGCTGCCCTTGCGGCTCGACTGATGGCCAAGGCCGCGCCGAGGCAGATCCTGCTGCCGGAGGAGTTGACGGGGCAGTCCGCTACCCGCTTCGCCGCCGAACCCGTCGAGCCGCTGAAGCTCAAGGGACTCACCGAGCCGGTCAGGGCGGTCTCGCTCGGAGCGATCGAGGCAAGCGCAGCCGAGGAGCAGGACCAACGCACCGCCAAGCCCCTGATCGGCCGGCAGCGCGAGATGGCAGTTTTGACGGCTTCCCTCGCCCCCGTACGTTTGGGGTTCGGCAGCGTGATCGAGCTCGTCGGCGAGGCCGGCGTCGGCAAGTCGCGGCTGCTCGCCGAGTTCAGGTCTACGGCCGAGGACCTCCGGCGCCTCGGTGCACGCTGCGATGAATACGAGAGCTCGACCCCGTACTTCGTCTTCCGAAACCTACTGCAGCCGCTGATCGTGGACGATCTGGATGCACCCGCCGAGCAGCACACCGGTGAGCTGCGGGAGACCGTAGAACGGATCGCTCCCGCGCTCCTGCCCTGGCTCCCGCTGATCGGACTCGTCCTTGACGTGGACGTCGCGCCGACGCCGGAGGTCGACGAGCTGCAGCCTGCGTTCCGGCGGGCCCGCCTCCACGGCGTCGTGGAGGAGCTTCTGCGGGCGCTGATCCCCCAGCCCACTTTGATCCTCCTCGAGGACGTCCACTGGATCGACGAGGCCTCCTCCGAGCTCCTCCGTCACCTCGGCGCTACGAACGCGTCGCGACCGTGGGCGATCTGCTGCACGAGACGTCCAGGCGACGAAGGCTTCGTGGCTGCCACCGGCACGCCGCCGGTAGCTGCGATGACGATCCTGCTCGAACCACTCCGCGACGACGAGGCGGCCGAGCTCGTCCGCGCCTCCGCAGGGGAGCGGCTCACCATCGCCGAGGTCGACGCGATCGTCCGGCGAGCGGGCGGAAATCCCCTCTTCCTGCAGGAACTCGTCACGTCAGCCGGCGCGGAGGGGACTTCAGACCTTCCCGACACGGTCGACGCCGTCGTCGGGACGCGGATCGACCGGCTCGCCCCAAGCGACCGAGCGTTGCTGCGCTGGGCCTCGGTGATCGGCGTTATTTTCGACGGCGAGCTGATCGCGGACGTGCTGGCCGGAGAGGCTTCGGCCGCCGGCGACTCGGAGGCCTGGGACCGGCTGACCGAGTTCATCGAACGTGACCCGTACGTCGCGGGTGGCTTCCGCTTCCGGCACGCACTGATCCGCGACGCCGCGTACGAGGGCCTGCCGTTCCGGCGCCGCCGAGAGCTTCACCAGCGTGTAGGCGAGGCGTACGAGCGTCGTCACGCGGAGACACCCGGGGAGATCTGCGAGCTCCTCTCGCTGCACTTCTCACTCGCCGGTGACCTCGAGCGGACGTGGCGCTTCTCCCTGATGGCAGGTTTGCGGGCGAAAGAGAAATTCGCGAACATCGAGGCGGCGGAGTTCTACGGTCGCGCGGTCGAAGTCGCGCGTGCGCTCGGCGTCGAGCCGGCGGAGCAGGCGGCCATCTGGGAGGTGCTGGCCGAGGCGTGCACCTTCTCGGGCCGGCTCGAGAATGCCAAGGATGCCCTCGCTCGCGCGCGCGCCCTCGCCGCACCCTCTGCTCAGGCTGCGTTGATGCTCAAGGAAGGCCTGCTGCGCGAAGAGCAAGGCGCCTACAGCGAGGCGCTTCGCTGGTACACCCGGGGCGAGAAGGCCGCTGCGGCGATTCCGGACGAGCGCGACCGAGCACGAATCGAGGTGGCCCTGATCCGCGCACGCGCCCAGTCGAGATTCCGCCAAGGCCGTTACGAGGACGCGCTCAAGCTGGCGAAAGACGTGATCGAGCAGGCCGCAGAGCTGGACGACCTCGGCGACCTGGCGCATGCCTACTACCTCTGCCACGTCATTCATACGTTGCGGGGCAGCCCCGACCGTCACGCCTTCAGGGGCCTCGCTCTTCCGATCTTCGAGGAGGTCGGCGACTTCGCCGGACAGGCCAGCGTACTCAACAACCTGGGGATCGAGGCCTATTACGAAGGACGCTGGGACGAGGCGCGCGACCTCTACGAGCGCAGCAGGAAGCTTCGTGAGCGCATAGGTGACGTCATCAACGTTGCAACGACGACGAACAATGTGGGCGAGATCGAGTCGGACCAGGGGCGCTACGCGGACGCGGAAGAGCGATTCCGGGACGCGGTCCGGATTGCCGATTCCGCCGGCCAGTCCCTCATCGCAGCGGTGGCACGCGGAAATCTTGGCCGGCTCGCGGCGCGCGCTGGCCGCTATGCGGACGCCGACGAGCTGCTCTCGGACGCGCTTGGCGCACTCGACTCCATCGGCGCAGGCCCGTCTGTCCTCGAGGTGCAGGCGCGCCGGGCCGAGCTACTGGCCCTCCAGGGATCCGATCCGGCCGAGGTCGAGCGTCTCGCCGCCGAAACCCTTTCGCGGGCGGGCGCAGAAGGGCTGCCGCCTACCGTGCAGGCGTTGTTGGAGCGTATTCGCGCCGCGTGCTTTGCAAGGACGGCGGACTTAGTCGAGGCACGCGCGGCGCTACGCAGAGCGCTCGAAATAGCCGAGCGCGCACAAGCCGACTACGAGCGTGCGCTCGCGCTCCGGGCGCTCGCCGCGCTCGAGAGCCGGCAGGCGGACGCCAATGCGTCGGCAATATTCAAGCGCCTCGGTGTGGACGAGACCGCCCTCCCACCGCTGTGACGCGCCCCGAGCTTCCGCGTCGCGGGTGAGAACATCGGGAAGAGACCGAGGGCGCGGTTCTCACCGCGCCCTCCGTCGATCTCTCTCGGGTCAGAGCTGCTTATGCAGTGGCGGGGCCGTCGTCCGGGGTCGAATCGACCACCGGATCTGCAGTGACGACGATCGGATGGCTCCCGTTCTGGTGCTGCGTGGGCGCGTCCATGTCGTCGTGCCCACGAACCTTGCTCATCACTGCACTGCGCAGGCTTGGGACCGCTGCAACGACGATTCCGCCGCCGGCGAGCAACAGCGTCCAGTTGCGCAGCTTGTGGCTGCGCTGGGTGCGAATGCGCCCCTTCGCTTTCTGCAGCTGAGTGAGCGCCTCGGCGACCTGTGCGCGCAAGACGGGATCCGAAGCGAGCCGCGTCGCCACTCCGACGACACCGGCCTGGCGCCGCGCCCGGCTGCGTGCCGCGGCGGTCGCGCCGAACGCAGCCACCAACCGCTGGCGCAGCTTCTCATCGTGCGCAAGTTGATCGACGTACGGCGAGAGGCCGTCGATTGCGTCACTTGCCGTTCCCCTTGCACCGTGCTTCTTCGTTCCGAACATTCGTAACCTCCTCGATTCGTTGCCGGGTCGCAGACCCTCCGCGGGCGTCGCAGCGTTTTTGCCGCGCACGAACCTCCGCTCGACCCGGTTCGGTTCTTCTCTGAAAACCGCCGGGTCTAAACTCCGCCGGGGGATCGCCTTGAGTTAGGCGGTGGCGCCGGCGGCGGTGGTCACGCCGAGAGTCGTGCTGAACATGATCTCGGCGTACCTCACGCTGGTCACCTCGAGCTCGGTCATGTGCTCTGCAACCCAGGTTGCGACGACCTTGCTGCCGGCCTCGGCATCAGCCTGGGAATCCCAGACACTGAGCGAGAGAACCTCGCCGTCACCGATTGCAACGGTGTAGGCCTGGAACCCCGGTTGCGCCTTG
>JACDGR010000342.1 GCA_013821525.1 Actinomycetota bacterium | reverse complement strand
TCGTTGGGTAGCGTCAACGTGTGCGGCGTCGACGCGTCCCGATGGATGATCGATCACGGCTTCGCGGTGCCGTACAACCCGTGACGCGCGAGCAGGGGGCGGTGAGCGAAGCTCGCGCGCTCCGCGCCGCGCTCGTCGACATCCGTGATCTCGCGATCGGCGCTCGCCGCGCGATCGTCGCCGAATGCGACGGGCGCGCCGCGCCGCGTCGTGAAACCGCGGACGAACTCCTCGTCCGCCTGATCAGACGCGTCGACGCGCACATAGCCTAGGCGTGGCGGAAGTGGGCGACATCTCGGAGCTCGTGAACGCGGGCTATCCGGGCGCTGCCGCGATCGCCGTTCTCGAAGCCGGCCACACCGTCGACCTCGCCCTATCCGCCCTCGCGTGCGCCCGAGCAGCCGGGTTTTTGGATGGCGGCGCGGACGCCCGCCAGGCACTGTATCTGCTCGCCGTTCCCCTGCCCCGAAGCGAGACGCCATGACGCCCGAGACGGACGACGCGATCAACCGGTGGGCAGGCTACTCCGCCATCATCCGCCTCGTCGGGTGGCTCGTCCTGATCCCCGCCGGGTTCGCCCTCGGCTGGGAATCGAGCATCGCCGTCCTGTTCATCCTGTCGTGCGTCTCGCCGGCCGTCAGCGAGTTCTCCGCGTGGCTGAGCGCGAGGAACCCGGGCGCCGACGAGCAAGCCCAACTCAGGAAGGACGTCGAAGCGATCCGCCGCGCCGTCCAGCGCTGACTCAGTAGGCGTCGAAGCTGTAGGACTGATAGCCAGTGGACTGGTAGTAGCTTGCGTGGAAGGCGTCGGCCGAGTTAGCGTCGAACCTGGACTTAACGTTCGCGAGAAGCAACCAGACCTGCCCCGGGCTGAGAGCGGCGATCTCCGTCGTGACGTTCGACCCGACTGCAGCCTGGGCCTGCGCCTGGCCTGCGAGGGCCTCGTCGCGAGCAGTCTCAGCCGCCGCGCGATCCGAAACCGCTGCGTCTCGTAGACCCGTCATCGCCCGAAGATCAACCGCAGCGGTTCCGAGCTTCGCGCTTATCTCCACCATCTGCGAGTTGGCGCGCGCGAGGCTATCCTGCGACTGGGCGAGCGCCGCCTTGGCAACCTCTAGGTTACGGGCGGTCGACGCTAGGTCGGCTGCGTCTCGCGTGTCCTCCGCGTGCCAATGATCAGCGTCGCGGCGCGCGCCGACGAGCTTGCCGCGCGTCTCGGAGAGAGAGGTGCGCAGCTTTGCTACGCACTTAGCGTTGCAGGGCGCGGCTTGAGCGGGAGCGGCGACGGTGACGGACGCGAGCGAGATGGCAACGGCGAGGAAAGCCTCTTTGGTCATGTGCCGATCGTAACCCATCGTACGCCTGATGTGGAACCACCCTCCCCGATCGGAGGGTGAAACCGCACCCTTAACCAGGTATGAGCGGAATTTGCTCTTGACGCGGGGTGCCCCGCGGCGTAACGATCCGCACACGGAACGAAACGCGTTCGAGCTGGTGTTCGTCGCGACTGGTCGGCCATCGATCGTCGAGACGAGGAGGAAGCGAGGATGCAGCTGCGTACGGCGACCATTACTTGGCGGGGCGTCGGGGCTGCGTCGCGGGGGCAGGCTTCGTACTCCTCGTCCGCTTCGCCGCTTCAGCCGCAAGCGCGGCCTGGCGGTCGGTGGGAGGCGCGTCTCCGTCGCCGACAGGCTCGACGGTCACGCCAGGCCTGATTCGAGACTTGATCCGCTCAATCGATTCGGTGATCCGCTGATGGAGTTCTTCCACCTCGCGGAGGCTTAGGGCGTCGGCGCCCATCGCGCCGATGATCTGATCGGGCGTCATCACATCCAGTAGGGCGCGGAACCGTTCTGCGGCCTGCTCCGGCCCCGTGGCGGGCGATCCGGCCATGGAATCGAGAGACACGCCGAAGGCCGCTGCGATCTTGCGCAGCGACGAGAGGCGAACGTCCATCTCAGGATTGCGCTCCCAACGAGAGATGTCGCTCTCCCTGACGCCTGCGGCCAGCGCCAACTCGAGGGGAGACATGCCCGCAGCGAGGCGCAGGGCGCGTAGGCGTTCTCCGAATGCGACGGCGTCGGGCATAGGTGAAAGGTAGGCGGTCGAATCTTCAGGCATATTCTTTTGTGCGCAAAGGACTTGATTCTCTTTCATGCTTGCCTTATAGTCGAATCATGGAAGCAGCAACCACCCGGCTGAACCCCATGGCCATACGTGCGACCCGCCAGCGGGCCGGCGTCTCCCAGGAGAAGCTGGCGCAGCTGGTGGGCGTTACGACCGGGTCGATTCGCAGCATGGAGACCGGCAGCAACGAGCCGCGGGCCAGCACGGTCGCTCGGGTCGCCGCCGTGCTCGGCATCGACATGAACGACCTTTTCGGCGAGGTCGCGTGATGGTGGGGGGCGAGCGGCTTGCATCGCCAGCAGGAGACCACAGCGTCTCGGCCGGTGGCCATAACACGCTGGTAGATCTCGAGCAGGTCATCGAGCGGGGACGGCAGACCTTCGTTGAGGTCGGCCTCGCGCTCATCGAGATCCGTGAGCGGCGCCTCTACCCGCAGCCGACGTTCGAGGGGTACTGCCGGGAGCGGTGGAACCTCGCGCGGCGGACTGCCTACCACATGATCGACGCCGCGAAGGTCGTCGCGGCCGTGTGCCCCATGGGGCACACCGATGCGCCGGCGACGGAGCGCGTCGCCCGCGAACTCGTGCCAGTCTTGCGAGCGGAGCCGGGTGCGGTTCAGCGCGTCTGGTACGAGGCGGTCGAGCGTCACGGGGCGGAGCCGACGGCGTTGCAGGTGCGCGAGGTCGTGCAGGAACGCACGCTCGTTGTCCTGCCACCTGTGGTCATCGAGGACGCCCCGCTGCCCGAGGGGCAGTACCGCGTCATCGTCGCCGACCCGCCCTGGCGGTACGGGAACACCGCGACGCGCGGCGCGGCGGAAGACCACTACCCCACGATGAGCCTCGACGAGCTCGCTGCGCTCGAGGTCGAGACGCGGAGTGCGCCGGACGCGCACCTGTATCTGTGGGTGACGAACGGGTTCCTCCGCGAGGGGTTCGACCTCATCACCGCGTGGGGCTTTATCTACAAGACGTGTCTGACGTGGGTGAAGCCGCAGATGGGGATGGGGAACTACTTCCGGTCGTCGACCGAGCACGTGTTGTTCGGCGTCCGCGGGTCGATGCCGATCCAGGACCGCGGGCTGATGAACTGGTTCGAGGCTTCGCGGGGGAAGCACTCCGCGAAGCCCGACTCGTTCTACGACCTCGTTGAGAAGGCGAGTCGAGGCCCGTACCTGGAGATGTTCGCCCGTCGGCGCCGGCTCGGGTGGCATTCGTGGGGGAACGAGGCGTGAGCGTTGACCGTCACGCCCCGGGCTACGAGCCGAGGTTCGACCTTGACTCGGTCGTTGGTCGGCAGGGCGAGTTGTTCGCGCAGGACATCGCGCGCGGCCTCGCAGACGGCACGGTTGAGGTCAAGACCGACGAGGCGTCCGCCTACACCGGAAACGTCTACGTCGAGTACCAGTGCCTTCGCAGCAAGGGGTGGATGCCGAGCGGTATCGCTACCACCGAAGCCGAGTGGTGGGCTTTCGTCCTCGGCCCGCGGAAGGACGTGCTGTTTGCGCTGAGCACCGACCGGCTGCGGAAGCTCGTCGACCACGCGCAGCAGAACCCCTGGATGCGCAAGAGGTGCGTCAAGGGTGGAAATCCCACATACGGCGTCGCGATCCCGATGGGCCAGTTCGTCGAGGGCGCCGTCGGCACGAAGCGTAAGGCCGCCTAACCAAAAAACCAGGCCCGTCCGCACGGCTGGACACCGAGGAGCGGACGGGCCCG
>JACDGR010000341.1 GCA_013821525.1 Actinomycetota bacterium | reverse complement strand
CTTCAGAGGAGCGATGCCTCGTCTTCCTCTCGGCGCACCGGCGCCGTAAGCGACCGTGTCGTGATCCTCGGCGAGTTATTGCTCATCTCGCGATTCTGTTTTGGCCTGACCGACACGCACTACGCCGCCGTCCTCACCGTAACAAACATCTCTGCCAGCATCGAAGCATCGACCAGGTCGAGCGCCTCGGTGCCCTTCGCCTCAAGGTAACGAAGGATAGCGACGGTCGCCGAGTGCCATCGACTGACCAGTGTCCGCGCGGCCATATCCTCCACCGGCAGCCCGTGGGCCTCAAGGATCGCGCGCTCGACCGCGTGCGCAGCCGGCAGTTCGGTGCGCTGCTCATGCCGCGCGCGCGCCGCCGCGCGAGGCGTGTTCATCGACACGTAGCCGTGCCGCCGCCGCCGGCCGAGAAGCTCCTCCCGTCGACGCTCCAGCGCGATGCGGTCCGCGAAGACCTCCGACCGCTCCCGTGGGCGTCGGTTCCCGATCCGGCCCCAGACGATGCGGAGGCACAGCTCCCCGAAGAGCGTAGTGCATTCCGTGATGCCATAAATTCGGAAGCGGTTCTTGGCCGGATCCACAAGACGGAGCTCGAGGTCGCGGAGATCGTCGGCGTTGGAGTGCATGCAGGGTACGTATCCATCCCGGCGAGGGATGGAAAGGGCGATTGCGCATGAGATCCGATGGAGACGCCGTGGCGAGGTGCGGATTCCGGCCATCGTGACCGCCCAGATCGCCGCATTGTGATCGCGTAGATCGGCGATCGTGATCACCGGTCGGAGCGAAGCGACGTCTCTCTTGGTGGGCGTTGTTCGACGTGGTTCGGTCAGCTCTCCGCTTTCCTTCGGGACGGCCCCTTCAACCTGATCCGATGCGCGTTGTGCACGATGCGATCAAGGAGCGCGTCGGCGATGGTCGGATCGGCCACGTAGTCGTGCCAGGTCTCGACGGGCAACTGACTGGTGACGATTGTCGACCTTCCGCCGTGCCGGTCCTCGAAGATCTCGAGCATGTCGCGGCGCTCTTGCTCGCGCAGCGGCGCGAGGCCCCAGTCGTCGAGCACGAGGACGTCGATCTTCGCGAGGCGACCGAGCAGGCGCGTGTACGTGCCATCGGCGTGCGCGAGCGCGAGCTCTTCGAGCAGTCGTGGCAGACGACGATACGCGGCGCGACGCCCACTACGGCATGCCTGCTGTGCGAGTGCACACGCGACGTACGATTTGCCCGTCCCGGTCGCACCCGTGATGATCACGTTCGCGTGGGACGCGATCCACGCGCACGTCCCGAGCTGGCGTATGAGGGCGCGATCGAGCTCGCGCTTCGGTCCAAAGTCGATGTCTTCGATGCAGGCGTTGGTGATCCGCAGCTTCGCCTCGCGCAGCGCGCGCGTCAGCCGCTTGTTGTCGCGCGCGAGGTGCTCGGCGTCGACGAGCATCCCGAAGCGCCCGTCGAAGTCGATCTCGCACATCTTCGGGTCCTCGCGTTGCGCGGCCCACGCCGCCGCCATCGCGCCCAGCCGTAGCTCGTGAAGCTTCTCGTTCGTCGGTTCGGTCAACATGTGTTTCCTCTCGTCAGTGGTAGTAGTCGCGCCCGCGCACGTTCTCGTGCACGAGCGGGGGCGAGGTCTGCTCGTCGGCCGTGACGACGCGATCGAGCCCGTTCTTGAGAATCGATTCAACGTGTCTGTACGACCGTGCGCGGACGCGAATCGCGCGACCGCACGCGGCTTCCAAGCGTGCTTCGCCGTAACGCTTGCCGAGTCGAAGGATGCCGAGGCACGACCGGAATCCCTGCTCGGGGTGCGGCCGCTCGGCGAGGATCGCCTCGCACAGATCGCGCGTCGCGGGGCCGACTTTCGCGGACCACGCCACGATGCGCGAAGGGGTCCACTCTGCGTGCGCGCGATGCGCGCTCGGCATGTGCTCCGTGAGCGTCGTGAAGCCGCCCTTCGCCCGCGACCGGCGGTGCGCCGCGACACGCACGCGACCGTGCAGGATCTCGACGACGTCGGCGGTGAGACGCGCCTCGACCTCCTCGTGCACGAGCCGGTACGGCACCGAGTAGAAGTGCTCCGCGACCGCAACGTGGTAGTCGATGTTCACGCGCGCCCTCTGCCAGTCGGCGTACTCGAAGCGCTCGCCGGGTAGCGGCCGCAGCGCGGCCCGCTCGATCTCCTCGAAGAGCGCGCGACGGCTCTTGCCGTATCGTCGCATCTCGCGGCCATTCAAGTCGACGAGCAGCTCGCGCAGCCGTGCGTTCAGTGCGCCCAGAGAATGAAACACCTCGTCACGCATCCGCGCGAGTAGCCATCGCTGTGCAATCTGCACCGCCACTTCCACCTTCGCCTTATCGCGCGGGTGCATCGGACGTGCAGGCATCACCGTCGTCCCGTAGTGCTGCGCCAGCTCCTCGTAGGTGCGCTGTACCTCCGGCTCGTAGCGGCATGCGCGCGTCACCCCGGACTTCAGCTGGTCCGGCACCAGCGCCGACGGCACGCCGCCGAAGTATTCGAAGGTCCGCACGTGGCTCGCGATCCAGTCGGCGCCACGCTGGGTATAGGTCGCCTCCGCGTAAGTGAGGTTCGACGCACCAAGCGTCGCGACGAAGAGCTCCACCTCGGTCACCTCGCCCGTCGTGGGATCGACGATCCGAGGCTTCTTCCCCGAGTAGTCGACGAAGCCCTTGTCGCCCGCGATGTGCACCTGCCGCATCACCAACCCGCGCCGGCCCATCCAGTCGCGGTACCGGTCGCAGAAGGTCGTGTAGCGAAGGCCGCCGGGATGCTGCTCCAGGTACTCGTGGTGCAGCAGCTCCAACGTGACGCCAGCTCGGCGCCGCTCGCGATGGATCCAGGTGCAGTCGGGCTCGGGCCGCGCCGCCGCGGCGATGACGCTCGGGTACAGCCGAGCCTCGAGCTCGGCGTCGTCGAGCTGCTGCACCGCTTCCCACGTCAGCTCCGCGTCCGTGACCCGCGTAAGCGCCAGGCTCACCGCGCCCACGCTCACGCCGACCGACGCGCTGATGGCGCGGTGCGGCCGACCAAGCAGCAACTTCTGACGAACGATTTCCCTGCTATTGCGCATCGACAGTCTCTCCGTGGGCATGCGCGACGGGGTGCACCCGTGCGCGGCTCGCCACCATGACTGCGTGCGCTTCGCTCAGGAGGCGGTCGCGCCCGCCCCACGGGCGGTGTTCACGATGCCGATCCAGGCGTTCACCATCCCGATCCCGGTGTTCACCATCGTCCGATCTTGGCGTTCACGATGCGCCGATCTGCGCGTTCACGATCGGCCGAAACACGCAGCGAGGCACGCGAACGGTGCCGGCGTGATCAGCGCGGCGGGGCTGGGGGCAGTTCGGGCTGCCACCAGAGTGTCCGCGAGTTCTACGAGGCTGTAAAAAGGGCTGAGAGCGCTTCGGAGGGTCTGACCACGTCAACGTCGCGGCCAACGTGACGGCGAACCTGGACGACCAGCTTCTTGAGAAGCTTGGTCGGCTGGTCGCGGGACGTGAGGCATCCGACGCCGCGCCCGCGCCGCCCTCTCCGCCGGCCGATGCCGGTGGACGTGAAGACAAGGGCGCGGCCACCGACGTCGAACGGGAGGGCCCCGCCGAGCCGGGGTGAGGACGCCCGGCGTCATCGACCGGCGGGGGCGTCGCGACCGAGCGAGAATGGAGGGTCTCTCGCTCGCTCACGCCACCTCCGGGGACGCTCGAAATTCCGCCACGCCGGGGACGATTGGAGTGGACGATTTTCGCTCGCTCATGAGCGCAGCGCGGAGCGTCCCGTACCCGACGCCCATCTCTTTCGCGACGACGCGCAGCGAGCCGTGTTTCGCCATCAGCT
>JACDGR010000340.1 GCA_013821525.1 Actinomycetota bacterium | reverse complement strand
GGCGAAGAGCGCGGCCGGATCGGTGATCGGCACGGTGCCGCCGATCGTGATCGTCGTCGCGCTGACCCCGGGAGTTCCGCCGGCGAGTGCGGTCGGTGCGAGGACGGCGAGTGCCGTCAGCGCGACGAGCGCGCGCTTCAACCGCTGACCGGTTTGGTCAACGTCTGCAGTGAGAGAAAGGCGGAGCCGAGCGTGATCGCTCCCTGATCGCCGAAGCCGAGATACGCGACGTCGCCGCTGCCCGAGGAGTTCCCGAACACGACGGTCAGCCGCGTCCCCTTTGGCAGGTACTGCACGTAGTTCGCAAGCCGGATCGTCTGCAACCCCTTCCTCGGTGCGATCGCGCCGTGGGTGATCGCGCGATTACCCGCGAAGACGGTAGCGACGAGGCGCGGGTAGTTCGACACCTTCTGCACCTGCACCTTCAGCAGCGAGACGCCGAAGGTCTCGAGCGCCTGCTGGAACTTCGGGCCGGTACGCCGCAGGCTCGTGCCCCGGAAGCCCACACCGACGACCTTGGTCTTCGGGATTCCTGCGAACGACACGCGCTTCTTGCCCGTCGCGGCTGCGATCGTCACCGGCTTCGACTTGTCGATGCCGTTCGGCGCGCCGTTCAAGAAATGATCGAACCAGGCAACCCCCTGCGTCATCACGTACGCGAGGTCGGGTCCGGGAAAGGTCGACGGGGCGTGCCCGAACTGCCCGATGTAGAGGTGCTTCGGACCCCTGGTGCGGATGAAGCCGTTCTCGGCCTGCGTGACGTCGAAGGCATAGTCGACGCGTCCCTGGAACATGTAGACCGGCGTCGTGATCGACGAGAGCTTCGAGAGCGACGACCGCGGAGCGGTGAGGGCCTTGATCGCGGCCGGGTCCGTCGAGTGGATCGCAGCGTCCTCGTTCGCGACGATCAGCGGTGAGCGCGACTCGACCGACTTCGCGAAGCCGAGGACGATCCCCGCCTTTGCGATGTCCTGAGGCCACAGGGCGCTGTAGAGATCCGTCCAGGTCTCGACCACCTCGGCGGCCTTGTACGGGATCCCGGCTGCGAGGCCGTTCCAGGTTTGACCGCCGCCGTAGGAGATCCCCCACGCCCCGATCTTCGTATCGCTCACCTGCGGCAGCCCCGCGAAGTAGGACTCGAGCGCACGCTCGTCCGAGGTCTCGGTCGGGCCGGCGAGCTCGAGATTGCCGGTCGAGGTCCCTTCTCCTCGCGCCGAGTAGGCCAGGGCTGCGAAGCCCTGCGCGGCGAAGACCTGTGCGATCGAGGCAACGCTCTCCTTCGACCCCCCGAGGCCGTGCAGGACGACCACACCCGGCCACCCACCGGCAGGCGGCGTGCCTGCAGGGATGTAGGTGTCGTAGGCGATCTGGGTGCCATCGCCCATCGTCCGGAACCCGCTGTCGGTCGAGAAGGCATTGGCGGGCGCGGCCCAAGAGCAGAAGAGAGCGAGGATGAGCAGAAGGCGCTTCACGCCGCGACAGGGTAGCCCGCTTCCTACAATCGCGCCATGCCCGACTCTCGCCCCATCGGGGTCTTCGACTCCGGAGTCGGAGGCCTCACAGTCCTTCACGAATGTCTCGTGACGATGCCGCACGAGGACTTCGTCTACCTCGGCGACCATGCGCGCCTCCCGTACGGGCCGCGCACGCGTGAGGAGGTGCGCCGCTTCGCGCACGAGATCGGTCTCTACCTGGAGCGTCAGGGCGTCAAGATGGTCGTCGTCGCGTGCAACACCGCAACGTCGGCCGCACTCCCCGATCTGCAGGAGGAGCTGACCGTCCCCGTCGTCTCTGTGATCGTCCCTGAGGCGCACGCCGCGGTGCAGGCGACGCGCAACCGGCATATCGGACTGCTCGCGACGGAGCTGACCGTCTCGAGCGGGCGCTACGAGTCACTCGTGCGCACGCTGGACGCGGGCAGCCGTCTCACAGCGGTCGCGTGCCCCAAGCTCGTGCCGCTGATCGAGGCGGGCGACACCTACAGCGACGAGATCGTGGCTGCGGTGCGCGAGTATGCGGCACCGCTGAAAGCGGTCGGCTGCGACACCGTGATTCTCGGCTGTACGCACTATCCGCTGTTGCGCCCGGTGTTCCAGCGTGCGTTTGGTCGCGAAGTGACGCTCGTCTTCTCGGCCGACGAGACTGCGCGCGAGGTCGCCGAGACACTGAAGCGCAAGGGGTTCGACAACGATCTCGCGCGCGAAGGGACGTATCGTTTCCTCACGACGGGAGATCCCGCGCTCTTCCGCTCGCTCGGCGAGCGGTTCTTGCAGTTGCCTCTCGGCGAAGTCGAGCAGGTCCAAGTTGCCGAACTGGAGGCTGTTGCATGAAACGGAACGACGGACGCACGAGAACTGACGCGCTGCGCGCTGTCACTGCGGATGCGAACTTCCTCGAGCAGCCGCACGGCGTCGTGCTCTGGTCGCAAGGGAAGACGCGCGTCCTTTGCACCGCCTCAGTGCAGGAGGGTGTGCCGCGCTGGCTGCACCGCTCCGGCCGGGGCTGGATGACGGCGGAGTACTCGCTCCTGCCGGCATCGACGGGACAGCGAACCGATCGCGAGGCAGTCCGTGGGAAACAGGGAGGCCGAACGGTCGAGATCCAGCGGTTGATCGGCCGCGCGCTACGTGGCGTCGTCGACTTCCAGGCGCTCGGCGAGCGCACCGTGTATCTCGACTGCGACGTGCTCCAGGCCGACGGCGGCACGCGCTGCGCGGCGATCACGGGCGCATATGTCGCCGCCTATCGCGCGCTCGACCGCATGGGGCTTTCGAAGGCCCTGACCGGCGGCGTCGCCGCTGTCTCCGTGGGTGTCGTCGAAGGCGCGTCGCTCCTCGACCTCGACTACGTCGAGGACTCGAACGCCGACGTCGACCTCAACGTCGTCATGACCCACGACGGCCTCTTCGTGGAGGTGCAGGCGACCGCGGAGAAGGTGCCCTTCGACCGCACGCGGCTCGACGAGCTCCTCGACCTGGCGGCCGGCGGCATCGAGGAGCTCCAGCTCTTGCAGGAGGAGGCGATTGCAGCTCCTCGCGAGTAGCGTCCCGTGCTCACTGGCTGCGAGGCGCGCGTCTCGCGGATCGCGGATCTCGACCCCGTGATCGGTGTGCGATGGCACCCCTGAGGGTGACGCTGTGCTCGTCCAACCGGGGGAAGCTGACCGAGGTGCGGGATACGTTTCCCGACTGGGAGATCGAGCTGCTCGTCGCGTCGACCTACCCGGAGGAGGACGGCGAGACCTACCTCGACAATGCTCGGATCAAGGCGCGCCACGGCCGCAGCTCCGGGCCGAGTGACCGCTGGATGCTCGCCGACGACTCGGGCATCGAGCTCGCGGCGCTCGGCGGGAACCCGGGCGTGCACACCGCACGCTGGGCGGAGGGCGAGCACGTCGAGAAAACGCTTGCTGCGCTCGAGGGAGACGAAGACCGGCGCGCACGGTACGTCGCGGAGCTCGTGCTCCTCTCGCCTGACCGGCAGGAGCTGACAGGGCGGGGCACGCTCGGCGGCACGATTGCACTGGAGCCGTCGGGTCAAGGCGGTTTCGGCTTCGACCCCGTCTTCGTGCCCGACGGCGAGCGGCAAACCGTCGCGCAGCTCGGCGAGCGGTGGAAGGCGCAGCACTCGCACCGTGCACTCGCGGCTCAGGCGCTGCGAGCCGCGCTCGGCAGCTGATCAGGTTCCGACGCGGCGCCCCTACGACGCAGCGTTTCTCAAGAAGCGCCTCTTCTAAGAGCTCCTTTCGTAATGAAGGGACCCGTTTCCCGTTGGCGAATGCCGTCGGCATCTGTCGTCAAGCTGGGAGGCGTCGATGGCTGTCGCACCGTGGATCGTGTCGGATGAGTTGTGGGA
>JACDGR010000339.1 GCA_013821525.1 Actinomycetota bacterium | reverse complement strand
GCGCTGGATCGAGCAGTCGCGCTCGCCGAGATGGATGACGTTCCCGTGCCCATCGGCGAGCACCTGCACCTCGACGTGGCGCGGATCCTCCAAGTAGCGCTCGACGTAGACCGAGGCGTCGGCGAAGTACGACTGCCCCTCGCGCTGTGCGGAAATGAACGCCTCCGCTGCCTCGTCCGGTGAGGAGACGACCTTCATCCCCTTGCCGCCGCCGCCGGCTGCCGCCTTGATCAGGAGTGGATATCCGATCTCGGCACCGAGCGCGACGACCTCCTCCGCGGAGCCGACAGGGGCAGTGGTGCCGGGAATGATCGGGACGCCCGCTGCCTGCATCGCCTGCCGGGCTCGCGTCTTCGAGCCCATCAGCTCGATCGCGGCCGGCGGTGGGCCGATCCAGGTGAGGCCTGCCTCCTCGACGGCACGGGCGAATACCGCATTCTCGGCGAGGAAGCCGTACCCGGGGTGAATCGCCTGCGCGCCCGAGCGGGCCGCGGCCTCGAGGAGCTTTTCGACGACCAGGTAGCTCTCGGCGGCGGTCAGCCCACCGAGGGAGTACGACTCGTCGGCATAGGCGACGTGCGGTGCGGACCGGTCGGCGTCCGAGTACACCGCGACCGACCCCACCCCCAGCTCCCGGAGGGTCCGAAAGATGCGCACGGCGATCTCGCCGCGGTTTGCAACCAGGACTTTCTCGAACACACTCCGTATTCTCCTGACAGATGAGCTTCGCTGATCAGTTGACCGTCGCCCGTGCCGTCTCGGTGCCGATCGTCGTCGCGCTCTTCGCGCTCTCGTTTCCCGGCCACGACTTCTGGGCCACGGGCGTCTTCTGCGGTGCGATGGCCACGGACTGGTTCGACGGGCGGATCGCGCGCCGAACGGGGCGCACGTCGAGCTTCGGCTCACTCCTCGACCCGGTGGCCGACAAGCTGCTCGTGATGGCAACACTGATCGTGCTCCTCGAGCAGCATGTCTTTCCCGCCTGGATGGTCGCCGCGATCGTGGCGCGCGAGCTCCTGATCTCGGGTCTCCGCCAGGCAGCGATCGAACGCGGTGTCGTGATCGCCGCGCGCGACCTGGGCAAGCTGAAGACCTGGTCGCAGGCGGTCGCCGCGGCGGTCGGAGGGCTCGCGGCGGCCGGGGCTTGGAGCACGAGCGTCTCCTGGTGGGCCTTGCTCGTCGCCCTCGTCCTGACCTGGGTCTCCGGGCTCGACTACGCACTGTCAGCGCCTCGCGTGCTGCGCGGGCGGGCGCCCGGTTCGCCCGAGCGCTCGGCCGCCTAGCCGACTCCGCTCGCTCAGGCTGCCGACGCGACCGTTAGACCGCGGGCCGCGCACCAGGCATCGAACGCTGCCCACGACGCGAGGTACACGGCTAGCCGCCTCAGCCCGTCCTCTACCTCGGACCGCACGGCAAATGTGCAACGGACGCAGTACGCCTGGTCGGGAGGGGTTTGCTGCTCACCGCACCGGATGCACATGTCTCCCGTGAAACGGGAGAGACAGACGGGGGGTTACGGCGTGTGCGCGTCGGCGAGGCCGGCACGCCACCACGGGTCGGGCCCCTGGATCGGCGCGGCCCCCGCGGCAGACGTCTGCTCGAGCAGACGTGCGACGGCTTCGTCGACCTCGGGCGGTTGTTCCGGTGTCAGCTCGACGTCCACGTCGAGGAAGATAGACAGGCAAGTCCCTCGTTCGGGGGATTTGGCTTCCCAAAGTGCGTTTCCCCCCAATGGGTGATGCCCCGGCGACCAGGCGTGCGGAGAATCCCCGCCAGGCGGCACCCACCTCGAAGGGAATCTCACATGCTTCAGTGGAACTCGAAGTTCACCGCACTGCTCGTCTTCGGCGCGCTGGTCGCCGTTGCCGCGGCGAACGGACTTGGCGTCTGGCAGAGCCTCAACTTCACCTGGTAGCGCTGCAGTCGTCCAGATGAGTCGTCGGGCGCTACCCCCCGCGAGGCTCCTCGTGATCGTCGCGCCCGTCTCTCTGATCGGCGTCGCGGCCTACCTTGCGGCCGTGTTCTCGTTCGCACGGTCGCCCGGCTCCCTGACGACAGTCGCCGGAGTCGGCGCGTTCTTGCTCGGCTCGACGCTCGCCGAGCGCTTCCCAGTGCCGGTGCAGGACGCGGATGCGAACGGCGTCTCGCTCGGCTTCGTGTTCGCGGTCGCCGCACTCGTTATCTTCGGCTGGGCGCCGGCGACGGTCGTGTACGTGACCGCGCCGAGCATCGTCGCGGTGATGCGACGCAACCCGCCGATCCGGACGGTCTTCAACGCCGGCGTCTTCGGCCTCGTCGGCGGCATCGCCGGGTTCACGCTCACCTTCATGCACGGGTTCGACGCCGAATCGATCCTCGCGCAGGTCGCAGCGACCGCGGCGATCCTCTACGCGGTCAACCTGCTCCTCGTGACAGCCGCAATCTCCGCGTCGGGCTCGGAGACGAGCTACGCACGGCTGATCCGGTCGAACGTTCGCTGGACGATCCTGCCGTTCACGCTGATGGCCTCGACCGCGCTGATGCTCGTCGTTCTCTGGCAACGCACGCCGTTCCTCTTCGCGGCGCTCGTCGGCCCACTCGTCGCGATCTCGCTCTACCAACGGTCGACGCATCGCGCGCTGAACGCGATGCGCCTCGCTCTCACCGACCCACTGACAGGCCTCGGCAATCACCGTCATTTCCACGAGCGCCTGCAACGGGAGCTCGCGCTCGCGGATCCAGAAGACGCACCTGTCTCTCTGTGCTTTCTCGACATCGACGACTTCAAGCGGATCAACGACAGGTTCGGGCATCCGGCCGGCGATCGCATCCTGTCGCTCGTTGCTGCACGCCTCCGCCAGGGTGGCGAGTCGTTCCGCCTCGGCGGTGACGAGTTCGCCGTGCTGCTACCCGGGTCGGACGAGCAGACGGCGGTTGCTGTCGCGGAGTCGATCGTGGCCCGCATCTGCGACGCAGATCTGGGAGCGGTCGGCGCGCTGACGGTCAGTGCGGGCATCGCGACCTATCCACGTCACGGCCGGGAGCGCGACTCGCTGATCCGCCTCGCCGACAGCGCGCTCTACTGGGCCAAGGAGCACGGCAAGAACCAGGTTCGGCTCGCCCGGCCCGAGGTCGCCGAGCTGCCCGAGTTCCGGCGCGTCGCGGCCGGTATCGACCGCGCCGCCCGCTTTCGCGCTGCGGCGTCGCTGGCGCACGCGGTCGACTCGCGCGACACCTACACGGGCAGTCACTCCGAACGCGTCGCGGCGCTCGCCGGGCAGATCGCAGAGCTGCTGGCGCTCGCCGCCGAAGACGTCGAGCTGATCCGGCTCGCCGCGAGCCTCCACGACGTCGGCAAGCTCGCGATCCCCGAGGAGATCCTGCAGAAGCCCGCGGCGCTCGCCGACGGCGAACGCCGCCTCCTCGAGCGTCATCCGCAGATCGGTCATCGAATGCTCGAGAGCCTCGGCGTCGAGCCGATCGCCGACTGGGTGCTACATCATCACGAGCGCTGGGACGGCAGCGGCTATCCCAGCCAGCTCGCCCAGGAGTCCATCCCGCTCGGCGCACGCGTGATCTTCGTCGCCGACGCATTCGACGCGATGACGTCGAGCCGCCGCTATCGACAGGCCCGCACCATCGACGAGGCGGTGCTCGAGGTCGAGCGGTGCGCAGGCTCGCAGTTCGACCCCGAGGTTGTCCACGCGTTCCTCGCGGTCGTCGGGGCACGTGAGGCGATCCCCGCCTGAACACTGCGAATCCCTCGAATGAGCACCCCAGGATGGGGGGAGTGACAACCGCCCGATCCGGCCGATGATCAGCTCGTGCCTCGCCACATCTCAGTTCTCGCTGCCGTCTCGGTTGCGCTGATCGTCACGCTGCCTGCTGC
>JACDGR010000338.1 GCA_013821525.1 Actinomycetota bacterium | reverse complement strand
CGGCCAGCTCCTGCTGGTCGCGCGCCACCCGCTTGCGGTAGTTGTCGAACTCGGCCTTCAGCCGCTGCAGCGCATCGAGGTACTCGTCGCGCTCCTTGCCGAGGGCGACGAGTGGGTCGACATCTTCGACCGGCGAGACCGGCTGCAGCTGCGGGTCGGGCACGTCTACCGGCTCGTCCGTCACTTGTCGTCGACCACCTCGTACTCGGCGTCCTCGACGACCTCGTCGTCGGAGGGCGCTTCGGACGAGCCACCGCCGTTTGTGCCAGAGGGCTGCTCGGACGACGCCTGTGCGTAGAGCGCAGAAGCCGCCTCCGTCCACGCCGACTGCAGCGCGTCCGTCTTCGCCTTGATGTCGGCGACGTCGCTCGACTCGAGCACGCCACGCAGCTCCATGATCCGCCCTTCGACCGTCGAGGCGATCGACGAATCGATCTTCTCGCGGTTCTCCTGCAGCGACTTCTCGATCTGGTAGGCGAGCGACTCCGCGCTGTTGCGCGCATCGACGAGCTCGCGGAGCTTCGAGGCCTCTTCGCTGTGCGCCTCGGCCTCCTTGATCATGCGATCGACCTCGTCCGGCTTCAAGCCCGAGCCGCCTTCGATGCGGATCTGCTGCTCGTTGCCCGTCGCGTTGTCCTTGGCCGACACGTTGATGATCCCGTTCGCGTCGATGTCGAACGACACCTCGACCTGCGGCACGCCGCGCGGCGCCGGCGGGATGCCGACGAGCTCGAACTTGCCGAGGGTCTTGTTGTACGTCGCCATCTCCGACTCACCCTGCAGGACGTGCACGAGCACCGACGGCTGATTGTCCTCGGCCGTCGAGAAGACCTCCGACTTGCGCGTCGGGATCGTCGTGTTGCGCTCGATCAGCGTCGTCATCACGCCGCCCTTCGTCTCGATCCCGAGCGAGAGAGGCGTGACGTCGAGGAGGAGCACGTCCTTGACCTCACCCTTGAGGACGCCACCCTGGATCGCTGCGCCGACCGCGACGACCTCGTCGGGGTTGACACCCTTGTGCGGGTCTTTGCCGACGATCTCCTTGACCTTTGCCTGCGTCGCCGGCATGCGCGTCATTCCGCCGACGAGCACGACGTGATCGATCTTCGACGCGTCGAGGCCCGCGTCTGCGAGCGCCTGCTTGGTCGGACCGACGGTCCGCTCGAGCAGGTCGTGCGTCAGCTCCTCGAGCTTCGCGCGTGTCAGCTGCAGGTCGAGATGCTTCGGCCCGTCCTGCGTCGCGGTGATGAACGGCAGGTTGATCTGCGTCGTCATCGTCGAGGACAGCTCGATCTTCGCCTTCTCCGCGGCCTCGTAGAGACGCTGCAGCGCCATCGGATCGATCGACAGGTCGATGCCCTGATCCTTCTTGAACTCCGAGACCATCCAGTCGACAACCGCCTTGTCGAAGTTGTCGCCACCGAGGTGGTTGTCGCCGTTCGTCGACTTGACCTCGAAGACGCCGTCGCCGAGCTCGAGCACCGAGACGTCGAACGTGCCGCCGCCGAGGTCGAAGACGAGGATCGTCTGATCGCCGCCCTCCTTGTCGAGGCCGTAGGCGAGCGCAGCCGCGGTCGGCTCGTTGACGATGCGGAGGACGTTGAGGCCGGCGATCTTGCCGGCGTCCTTGGTCGCCTCGCGCTGGGCGTTGTTGAAGTAGGCGGGGACGGTGATCACGGCGTCCGTGACCGTCTCGCCGAGGTATGCCTCTGCGTCCGCCTTCAGCTTCTGTAGGATCATCGCGCTGATCTCCGGCGGGGCGTACTGCTTGCCCTCGACGTCGACGCGCACGTCGTCGTTCGGCCCCTTGACGACTGCGTAGGGGACGATCGTCATCTCCTCGCTGACCTCATCGAACTTGCGACCGACGAAGCGCTTGATCGAGAAGACGGTGTTCTGAGGGTTCGTCACCTGCTGCCGGCGGGCCGGGGCGCCGACGAGGCGCTGGCCGTCCTTCGTGAAACCGACAACCGACGGGGTCGTGCGACCGCCTTCGGCGTTCGGGATCACCGTCGGCTCGCCACCCTCGAGGGTGGCCATGCACGAGTTCGTCGTGCCGAGATCGATACCGATCGTCTTTGCCATGGGCGTTTCTCCTTACTTGACTTCAGGACTGAGAGAAAATCTAAGTCCAGTTATATCAGATCCTGTCCTTGTCAAAGGCATGGGTCTCTCCTAGGATGGAGCCTTGTCCGAGACGCAGAATGAACTAGAGGCAACGATCGATGCCCGGCTGGAGCTCGGCTCGGAGCACGACGACCACCTCGTCGCCGGCTTCCTCGACCGCATCGAGACCGAGATCGACCGCCGGGTCGACGAGCGCGTCGCGAAGCGCGTACCTGCAAAGCGGGGCGGCTCGGTTCTCCACCCCGCCAACCTCGGGATCTGCATCCCGATCATCGCTGTCGCCGGCGGGCTCGGCGGGCATGTTGGGCTGATCGTCGCGATCGTTGCCCTGGCGATCGTGTTCGTGTACGCCGAGTCGCGGCGCTAGATCGTCTAGAGAGGGCTACCGGGTGGCGCCGATCAGCGCGCCGCCGGCGACGACCAGGGCGGCGCCCAGTACGAGCCTCCGCCCCATCCCCTCGGTCTGGCGGATCAGGAGCGCCGAGAGCCCGACGCCCCAGAGGGACTCGGTCGCGACGAGCGGCGAGACGACGCTCACCCGCCCGCGGAAATACGCCTCGAAGAGGCACACGTACGAGAGCCCGAACAGCAGGCCCGCCGGCGCGAGCCGCCGCAGCTCGCGCCCGGTCGGCGCTCTGCGCGTCCAGATCGCTGCGACGACCGTCCCCGCGACCAGCGTCGCCGCGGCCGCAGTGCCCGGGCTCGCGTGGGTGTGCAGCGCGCGTGCGAGGTTGTCGCGCGTCGCGAACAGGGCTGCGGCTCCGCCCGCGAAGAGCAGGCCGCGCGCGCGCAGGTGACCGGGCCGGTCGCGCTCTGCCGCGAGCAGGACACCGCCGCCGACGATCCCGAGGGCGCCGATCACGAGCGGAACGCGGAGCGGCTCGGAGAGGAAGAGCAACGCGATCGCAACCGCGACGAGCGGTGCGCCGCCAACGACGACGGAGGTGCGCGACGCGCCGGCTTCTCGCACGGCGAGCGTGAAGAGAATCTGCGAGCCGCCCGGGGCGAGCACCCCAGCGAGCAGGAACGGCCACGCCCCGTGCAGGCTCGGGTGAAGTGCGGCCGCGGCGAGCGTCACGAGGAGCGCAGGCAGGACGGTCGCGAGCGCCGCGCCGCTCGCATCCTCGAGCCCGCGGAGGGCGAGCCGGAGCGCCACGGTCATGCTGCCGAAGAGCGCCGCCGAGGTGAGCGCGAGCAGGACGGCAGTCATGCCGCACAGGCAACGACGAGAACGAGCAGCGCCCTCACGCGGCACGCGCCGCGATCCGCCTCAACCACCGCCGCCGGATCACCGCCGAGAACGGGCCGACGAACCGCCAGTAGCGGAGAAAGCGCCGTCGAGCTTCGGCGTCGATCGCTGCGATTCGCGTCTCGGTCGTCAGGCTGTGGCCGTCGGAGCGGAAGTCGAGCACCACCTGAACGCTCCCGGGTCCCGCCTCCGCGAAAGGCCGGATCGGCACCCCGGGCCGCCACGGCGTACCGGAGCCGCCGAGCACGACTTGACCGTCCCGACGGATCAGCTCTCCGAAACCGAGTCGCGTCATTGCATCGCCGATCGTTCCTCTGTCGCGCAAGCCACGGATCCGGAAGAGGACGCGGACGAGCGGATCGGATACGACCGGCGTACCGAGTGCGAGTGCGATCGCCTGCTCCGGCGGAAGCTCGAGCTGCACCGTGTGCACCTCTCTCGCATCGAACCGCGGCAGGACTTCGTCGATCGCAAGCATCATGGCGATCTACCAGGATCGCGCTGCCACACCAAAC
>JACDGR010000337.1 GCA_013821525.1 Actinomycetota bacterium | reverse complement strand
AGCGAATGGGGTGCCGATCAGGATCTCGGTGCCGGCAGGAACGGCTTCAACGGCTTGTCGCAGCACGAGTCGCAATGCCATGTGACCGACGTGTCGATTCGACACTGCTTGTTGGTTGACGATCATGTATCCCGCTGGCCCGAGTGGCACGAGGGTGTTTGGAGTTGGCGGGATGAGGTGCCCAGCGGCGGCGATCGATCCGAGAGCGATGCGGCCGTTTGCAAAGGTGTCAATGCTGCTGATCTGTGCGATGCCGCCGAGTACCTGGATGTCATTCAGGGAGGCGCCGTTGAGCGATGAGCTTGCGCTGCCGATCTGGACGATCGATCCATCGGCGGGGTAGCGGAACTGCGCACTCGCTCCGGTGAAGAGGACGCGACCGGAGGGACTGATCACCTTCGCGTATGTGCCTGCTTCTGCTGCGGACGCAACGAGGAGCGATCCAAAAACAGCAGCAATGACCCACAGCTTCATCGTCGTACAGAGTAGTACAGCATCCCCGCCGGGAGTCCTTGGGCTCCCCAGCGCTGCTCGCCCTGCGTATTGCCGAACGACAGCTTGCGCCAAAGATGTCCACGCGTTGATCGCGGTACTTATGCCGGCACCAACCGCGCTGTTCGGCGGCGCGACCTACTCCCAGCGGCGCGAGCGATCAGGTAGATCGTGAACGAGATGGCACTGATGAAGAAGCTCGTCGGCCACGGCTGCTCGAGCGAGAGCAGAATCCCGCCCTCGGTCGAGACGAACGCGATCGCGATACTCAGCACGACGGACACGCCGGGGCGCGCGGTGAGTCGTTGTGCCGCCGCCGCCGGCGTGATCACGAGTGTCAGCACGAGTAGGACACCGACGACTTGGATCGCCTCGGCTGTCGTAAGCGCGAGAAGCAGGAAGATGGCGACGCTCAGCCCGCGGACGGGAACACCGCGCGCCTCGGCGACCTCGAGGTCGACGCTTGAAAAGAGAAGCGGCCGGAAGACCACGGCCAGTCCGGCAATCACGACCACCGCTACGATCACGAGCGCCCGGAGTTGCGCGTCATCGACGCCGACGATGCTTCCAAAGAGCAGGTTCGTCGCCTCGGTCGCATAGCCCTGATAGAGCGAAAGAAAGAGGACGCCGAGCCCGAGCCCGAAGGCGAGCACCGCTCCGATCGAGGTGTCGCGCTCGTTTCCCCGCAACGAGAGCAGGCCGAGCGCGAAACCGACGACCAGCGAGCCGCTCATCATCCCGATCACCGGATCCAGCCCGATGACGAGCGCGCCGGCAGCACCGGTGAACCCGAGTTCGGAGATCGCATGCACTGCGAAGCTCAGCCCGCGGGCAACAACGAACGTCCCGATCGCGCCGCAAACGATCGAGACGACGGCACCGGCGAGCAGCGCTGTGTGGATGAAATGCTCGCTGAGAAGGCTGATGAACATCAGTGGTGGTGTGAGCCGCCGTCGGGCGCGCCAGCCACGACGATCCGTCCGCGCACACGCAGCACGTCGACGTCTGTCTGGTAGAGGTTAGAGAGCGTCTCGCTTGTCATTACCTCGTCGACGTTGCCGATCGCCCACGAGCCGCCGGCGAGATAGAGCACCCGATTGACGTAAGGCAGGACAGCGTTCACGTCGTGCGTCACGAAGACAACCGGTGTGCCCGCGCGTTTGCGGTGTGTGTCGAGGAGTTCGACCACGGTCTGCTGATAGGCGAGATCGAGCGACAACAACGGCTCGTCGGCGAGCACGAGTCTCGGCTGGCTGACAAGCGCTTGGGCGACGCGCAGTCGCTGCTGCTCGCCTCCGGAGAGAAGGCCAACTGGCACCTCGGCGTACCCGCTCGCTCCAACCGCGGCGAGCGCGGCATCGACAGCGCCGCCCTGTCCGCGCCCCAACGGGATCCCCCAGCGATGGCCGTCAACCCCTAGCCGCACGAGATCACGCGCCCGCAGTGGCAGGTCTGGGTCAAAGGCTCGCTGTTGGGGCACATAGCCGATCTGCGAACGCACACGCTGTGGGTCGCTGCCGTCGATACGTACGCATCCCGCGCACGGCTTGGTCAGGCCAAGTAACACGCGCAGGAACGTTGTCTTGCCTGCTCCGTTTGGCCCTAGAACGGCGAGCAGTTCGCCCGCCTCGAGTTCAATGTCGAGTCCTGACCACAAGACGCGACTGCCCGCCTGCACGGTCAGGCCCTGCACGCTCACGGGCGCGTCGCTCACCGCGCGAGCGCCTGCGCCAACGCGCGCGCCTGTCGAAGCTGCCACGCCTGGAAGGTGAGACCCAAGGGCAACGTCTCACTGACTCCGACAACCGGGATGTTCGCATGGCGTGCGGCAGCGCGAATCCGTGCCGTGATCGATGAGACTGCTTGATTGTTGTAGAGCAAGACTCTCACTCTCCGCGCGGAGAGAAGGTGCGTCATCTCAGAAACGGCGGCCGGAGTTGGCTCGGTGCCGTTTTCAATCGCGCGCGTGAAGGCTTCCGGCGCCAGGTTACGAAGACCGGCCGCGGTGAGAAGGTAACCGGGAACGGGCTCGGTGTAGGCAACGGGCTCGTGGTCATCAGTTGCTTTGATCTCCGCAATCTGGCGCTTGAGCGGCCCGAGGCTTGCGACGAAACGACGCAGACCTGTGCGATAACGGTTGGCGTTATCCGGATCGGCGCGCTCGAGTCCCAGCGCGATTGCCGACGCGATCTCGCCGAGGCGCGGCAGCGCGTACCAGAGGTGCGGGTTTGCGCTCTTCCCCGATATTCCGAGTGCCTTGGCGATCACGACGACGACGCGATTCCGCGAAGGCGCCGCCGCCTCGAGACGCGACATGAACGAGTCGTAGCCAAGGCCGTTCTCGATCACGAGCCGTGCCCGCGCCACCGCCAGACCGTTGCTTGTGCCCGGCTCGAAGAGGTGTGGGTCGGCGTTCGGATCGCTGAGGATAGAGGTCACCTCGAGCCGGCCGCCGCCGATTTGGCGGGCGATATCGCCATAGACGTTCGTCGAGGCGACCACGGGTGTGTGCGACGACCGTCGCGAGTGGTCGTGCGTCAGCAAAACAGCCAGAGCAGTGAGTGAGGCAGCTCCGACCAATAACGAAATGATAATGGTTATCATTCTCATATTGGGATAAGCTACAGGTCATGACTGCCCCCGCGCAAGACGAACTCACCGAACTGCTGCGGCAGAAAGGCGTCCGCGTGACCCCCCAGCGCGTTGCGGTGCTGGCTGAATTGGCGCGCGAAGCCGACGACGCGACCGCGCAACAGCTATGGCAGCGGCTCCGCGAGAGCGGCAACACGCTGATTGGGGTGGCGACCGTCTACCGCACCCTCGCCGTGCTGGTCGACCACCGCGTGATCGATGTACTCGCCCATCACGGACACGAACACTGCTACCGGCTCTGCACAGACGCCCACCATCATCACTTGCTCTGCGACCGCTGCCATAAAGTCGTCGAGATCCACGAATGCGACCTTGGCGGGTGGATCGACAGCGTCGCCGCACGACACGGTTTCCTCGCAACCGAACACAAACTCGAGATCACGGGACGGTGCGCAGCCTGCCGCGAAGCAGCCGCGTAACCGCGAAGGTGAACGGCTAGCTTCCCGGCCACGTTTGGTTTCAAGAAAAGAGATCAAGCCCGGCCTCGAAAACGCGCCCTCTCCGGCCCCATGGACTCCGCTCGTGATCGAGCGACTAGGAATCGGCGAGCGCCATGCGCGCGAGTTCAAGGGCGCCGAGCACACCGGAGCGAGCGCCAAGGGCCGGTGCGACGACGTAGGTGTCGAGGTTGTCCGGATTCTCGTAGAAGTTTGAGCGGCGGTCCTCCCGCCCCGTCCGTTGCCGTCGGCAGCGTTTTGGGCGAGTGAAGTCCATTCGAGACAGGAGGAACCGCCATGAAGAAGGTACTCG
>JACDGR010000336.1 GCA_013821525.1 Actinomycetota bacterium | reverse complement strand
ATCCTCGACCTCGCGGGTGTCACGCCGCCGGAGAACATCGCCGGCCGGCCACTCAGCGGCGTCCTCGACGGCTCGACCGACGAGCATCGCGAACTCGTGATCAGCGGGTGGCCACTCGAGTACCAGAAGGGACGCATCTCGATCGCCGTCGACTCATGGCCGCGTCGCATCGCACACGACCAGCCCTATACCGTGACCGCACGTGGTCTCTCGCTCGTTGTCGGCGGCCCGGAGGACGATCTCGAGCTCTACGACCTCGTCACGGACCCGGCGGAGGAATCGAACATCGCGCTCGAGCGGCCCGACGACGCGATCGCGCTGCTCGAGGAGTCGCTCCGGGAACTGGAGGCGATCGGCACCGAGCCCACGCTGCTCGAGCCCCGGCGCGGGGCGCTCGCGCGGTTCCGCGCGGCGCTCGACTCGGCGTGACCGCAGCGCGTCCGAACGTCGTGATCGTCGTCGCCGACGACCTCGGCTACGGCGATCTCGGACGCTTCAACGAAGGACGCTGCAGCTCCCCCACCCTGGACGCACTCGCCCAGGAGGGGATCTGCCTGACCCAGCACTACTCGGGCTCGCCCGTTTGCGCGCCCGCGCGCGCCGCCCTCCTGACCGGCCGGTATCCGCATCGCACGGGTGCGATCGACACGCTCCAGGGGCGCGGGCTCGACCGGATCGCGCTCGGCGAGGTGACGCTCGCCGACTACTTCCGCTCCGCGGGGTACCACACCGGCCTCGTCGGGAAGTGGCACAACGGCGACCTCGACGCCCGCTACCACCCGAACGCCCGCGGTTTCGAGGAGTTCGCCGGCTTCTCCGGCGGCTACTCGGACTACTACGACTACACGCTCGACGTGAACGGCTCCGAGCGGCGCGGCGACGGGCGCTACCTGACGGACGTCCTGTCGGAGCACGCGGTGTCGTTCGTACAGCGACACGCGGCCGAGCCGTTCTTCCTGATGGTCGCCTACAACGCACCGCACTTCCCGATGCAGGCCCCGCAAGAGCTCGTCGACCGCTACCTCGAGCGGGGAGAGACCCTGGGCGCAGCACTCACCTACGCGATGATCGAGGTAATGGACGCTGGCGTCGGCCGCATCGACGCGACGCTGCACGACCTCGGCCTCGCGGAGAACACATTCCTGATGTTCACGAGCGACAACGGACCGTACCTCGGAGACGTCGCGGGTGTCAGCCTGGACCGGTTCAACTTCGGCTTCCGCGGTGCGAAGCACTACGTGTTCGAGGGCGGCATCCGCGTGCCGGCGATCGTGCGCTGGCCGGCGAGGATCGCAGGCGGGCGCGTCGTGCCGGAGATGCTGCACTTCACCGACTGGCTCCCGACGCTCACTGCGGCGGCCGGGCTTGCACGCCGCGACGGCAGGAGCCTCGACGGCCACGACGTGGGCGTCGTCCTCAACGGCGACTCGTCCGACGTCGACCCCGTGCGCTTCTGGCAAAACAACCGGTACAGCCCGCGGATCGAAGGCAACGCGGCGATGCGCGACGGAAACTGGAAGCTCGTCCGCCCAACGATCCCCGATTTGATGCGCGTCACCGATGCGGACCGCACGATCGACCGCGCGCTCAACCTCCACGAGCCCGGCCGGATCACCCACGTCGACACCTCGCCGCTGCCCGAGTTCGACGCGGGCGACCCCCCGGCCGCGCTCCTGTTCGACGTCGCCGCCGACCCGTTCGAGCAGTACGACCTCGCCGCCGAGCAGCCCGAGCGCGTCGCGCGCATGAGCTCCGCCCTCGAGCGCTGGTTCGAGTCCGTCGAGGCCGACCGCACGGCGATCCCCGACGACTGGAACGCCGCTCCCGCCGGATGAGCACAGACCGGATGAGCACGGACTGGCTTACGTGGCATGCGGTGTACGACGATCCGTCGTCCGACCTCGCACAACGGCTCCGCATCGTCCAGGGCGCAATCGACCGCTTCCTCGACACCCGCGCTGGCCGGCCTACGCGGCTCGTCAGCATCTGTGCCGGAAAGGGGCTGGACGTGCTCGGTGTTCTCGCAGAGCACCCGGCGCGCAAGCGGGTCGCCGGTCGTCTGGTCGAGCTCGACCCGGCACTGGCCGCAGCGGCGCGTGACGCCGTACAGGAAGCGGCGCTCGAGGACATCGAGGTCGTCGTCGCAGACGCTGGCTCGACCGACTCGTACGCGGGCGCCGTTCCTGCCGATCTCGTTATCGCGTCCGGCGTGTTCGGAAACATCTCCGATCACGACGTCGAGGCGGCCGTGCGCGCTCTGCCGTCTCTTTGCCGGCGGGGCGGAACGGTTGTCTGGACGCGCCACCGCCGGATGCCCGACCTGACCCCGGCGATCCGGCGCTGGTTCGCCGAGTCAGGCTTCGTCGAGGAGGCCTTCGTCTCACCCGGCGCCGACTCGTACTCCTCGGCGTTCATCGCCTCGAGCAGCCGGGCGCGCCGCTAGAACCCGGTCGCCGGCTGTTCACGTTCACGCGCTGAGCGATGCTGGTCGACGTACACGCCGGCAAGCTCGCTGTAGAACTCCATCGCCGCGCGGCCCTGCTCGCGCGGGCCGAAGCCGCTCGATTTGATTCCGCCGAACGGCCGTGCACGTCGGCGCCCGCCGTCTGGGAGTTGACGTGGATCAGACCGGCCTGCGACTCGCGCTGAAAACGCGTCGCCGTGACGAGACTCGACGCGAGACGCCGGCCGCCAGGCCGAATGGCACCGCATTCGCGCGCGAGAGCGCATCGTCGAAGTCGTCGAAGCGGTAGAGCGACACGACGGGGCCGAAGACCTCTTCGCACGAGAGGAACCCGTCGTCGAACACGTCCTCGAACACCGTCGGCGCGATCAGGTACGCGTCCTCGTCGACGTGGTGCCGCTCGCGATCACCGTGCCGCCTTCGTCCTTTCCCTTCTGGATCGCGGCGACGATCTCGTCGAACTGCGACTGGTTGACGATCGGCCCGACCTCCACGTCGGCCTGGAGCGGGTCGCCGACACGCCGGTGCTCGACGCGCGCGAGGAGCTGCGAGCAGAACGCGTCGTAAGACACCGTCCTGCACGTTAGATGCGCCGGGTCGCGGTGCGCACCTGGCCCGCCGACCAGAACGCGCCCCGCGTGGCGGCCTCGACCGCGCGCCCGAGGTCGGCGTCGTCCATCACGCGCAACGGGTTCTGTCCGCCCAGCTCGAGCTGCACGCGCTTGCCGAGGCTCGTGGCCTCGTCCCGGACTCCGTGGTCGGTCGAGACCGGGCGGGTGAACGAGATCGCGCGCACCCGCGGGTCGCGCACGAGTACCGCACCGAATCGTCGAGCCGCGCCCGGTTAGGGCGTTCAGGACGCCTGCGGGCAGGTCGGCCTCGGCGAACGCCTCGGCGATGTGCCAGCCGGTCTGCGGCGCCTCGTAGGCGAGCTTGAGCACGACCGTGTTGCCATAGATCAGCGCGGGCGCAAGCTTCCAGGTCGGGATCGCGATCGGGAAGTTCCACGGCGCGATCGGGCCGACAACCCCGAGCGGCCGCCGGAAAGTCGAGACCTGCGCTTCGGTCGCGGCCTGCTCGAAATCTCGCCGACCGCCCGATAAGCCTCGCCCGCGGCAAAACGATGGATCTGCGCGGCGCGGGCCGTCTCCATCCGCGCCGCTCGAAGCGGCTTGCCCATCTCTGTCATCATGTCGCGTGCGATCGCCTCGAGGCGTGCCTCCAGCGCAGTCGGGGCTGCCGCCAGATAACCGGCGCGGCGTCCTCGACGTCCTGCTCGGTCGAAGCGGGAAACGGGCCGACGGTCTCGGAGGGCCGCATCGGGTTCACCTTCGACTAGATGATTGATGCCACGGCTTTGGTTGTGGCGAGGGACCGGGTGGTGCAGGTCGAAGTCGGCGCTTCCTAGCGTCGATGACTTGGAGGCCACGATGCACGCCGACCTCGACCTGCTCTGCGTCAG
>JACDGR010000020.1 GCA_013821525.1 Actinomycetota bacterium | reverse complement strand
GCGCGCGTCCCACCCCTTCGGTCGTTCCCGTTACTGCTTGACGGATACCTGCGAGTACGCGGTGCCGTCCGAGAACTGGTCGTAGTTCCAGTGCGTCACCTTCGGGCCGACAATGGTCACGTTGTTCGACCAGAGGTACGGCACCCACGGCACGACACTCGTCATCAGCTTCTTGTCGACGTTCTCCCAGCACGTGGTGCGAGCCTCGCCACTCTTGGCGATGCAGGCATCGATGTCGGGGTTGACCGTCGGCACGTTCGCGAGATTGCCGGTCACTCCGAGCTTCTTGTCCGTGTTGAGTTGCGCCGTGATGCCGACGAGCGAGTAGTTCGTGTTGCCCGCCGGGATCATTGCGCGGCTGTCGAAGAGCTCGCCGAAGAACGTGTACGGGTCGGCGTAGTCCTTACCCCAGCCCGGCCGCTCGGAGAACGGCACGTTCTTGTTGGTGGTCTGGATCGTGGTGTAGGCACCGTTGATCTGGCGCACCGTGAACGTGATGCCGATCTTCGCGGCATCCGCCTGGATGATCGGGATCATCCGGTTGTCGAGCGCGCGGGTGTCGCCGATCATCAGCACGTTCTTGCACGCGGATGCGGTGCACTTGCCGCTACCGCCGGAGTACTTCGACTGCTTCATCTCGGCGGCTGCCTTCGCGACGTCGCCTGCGTCGTTCGCCGTCGAGTACGGGTCGTACTCGGCGAGGCCGTTGTTGTACATCACCGGCGGCGCGATGTGCGTCGCGATCGAGCCGATCACGGGGCCGCCCCATGCCTTGCGGAGCGACTGCTTGTCGATGATGTAGTTCATCGCCTTGCGCACGTGGATGTCATCGAACGGTGCCTGCGTGAGGTTCATCGTCAGGTACCACGTGCGGTCACCGACGTTCGGCAGTAGCCGCTTCTTCAGATTCGGATCCGTGACGTACTGGCGGATCGTCTTCGGCTGCGGGCTGGACTGCTCGTCCTCGAGCTGGCCGGCGGCAACCTTGGCGTAGATGTCGTCGGCGTTCGAGTTGACCCGGTACTCGAAGCGATCCGGGTAGTTCTTGCGGTAGGCATCCGTCTTCTGGTCGTAGTTCGGGTTGCGAATCAGGATGATGTGATTCCCGTCCGTCCCGTCGTACCCGCTGAACGGCTTCAACGCCGAGCACGACGAGAATGTCCCGGTCGAGCCCTGAACCATGTACGGGCCGCTCGAGATCAGGTTGCGACCGTAGCCGCCCGGCTTGCCTTCGAAGCACTTGCCAACCTCGGGCGGGATCGGTGCCGTCGCCGGCATCGACATGCGGAGGTTGAAGTCACCGGTCGGCTTCGTGAGGTTGAAGACGATCGTGTTGTTGTCGGGGGTCGTGATGCCGGAGACGGACGTTGCCTTGCCGTTTGCGACGGCGTCCCAGCCCTTGATGATCGTGTAGTAGAACGCGTACTGGCCTCCGTCCTTCGGGTTCGCGAGGCGGTTCATCGCGTACGCGACGTCCTTTGATGTCACCACACGGTTGACCGGCGGACCGAACTTGATGCCGGTCCGGAGCTTGTACGCGTACGTCAGACCGTTGTTGGTCGCGGTCGGTACGTCTGTGGCCAGATCGCCGATCAGGTCGTTCCCGGCCGCGCCCGCCTGATGCTTGTACCCGATGAGCGAGCGGGTCAGCAGGTTCACGTAGAGACCCCATGCGTTACCGAGGTACTCGCCTGTCGGATCGAAGTTGTCCGTGAAACCGAAAGACTGCTCCCAGCCGACCCGATAGACGCCGCCCTTCGCGGGCGAGCCATCGTCGTAGCTCTTGCTCGCGCTGGCCGCCGAGCCGGAGCTCGAACTCGAGCTGGAGGTGCTCGTGCTGTTCGAGCTCTTCTTGGACGAGCCACATGCTGCGAGTGCCACCACGAAGATGGCAATCACCGCAAGTCGTAGGAATTTCCTCATACGGAACTTCTCCTTTCTAGGGGGCTTCATTGCTACCGCTCGGAACGCACGTCGAATGCGTCCCGCAATCCGTCGCCGAGCAAATTGAACGCCAGGGTGGTGATGATCAAGAACCCGCCGGGAAAGACCATCAGCCACCAGGCGACGTCGTACAGCTGTGATGCGTCGTTCAAGATGGAGCCCCACGACGGCTGGGTCGAGGGCACGCCGAGGCCAAGGTACGACAACGCCGCCTCGAAGAGAATGTTGGTCGGAATCAGCAGCGTCGCGTAGACGACCAGCGGGCCGACGAGATTTGGAAAGACCTCTTGCCAGAGGATGCGGAAGTTCGTCGCGCCCGCCGCGCGGGCGGACTCGACGAACTCCTTCTCGCGGATCGAGAGCGTGTAGCCCCGGACGATCCGTGCGATGTAAGACCACGAGAAGAGAGTGATCACGGCGATCACGACGGGCAGGCCCGGTTTCAGGAGGCCACCGACGCAACCCGACTTCGAGTAACAGGCGGCCACGATCCCCACCGCGATCAGGATCTGGGGGACGGCGAGCAGCACGTCGGCGGCACGCGAGAGCAGCGTGTCGATCCAACCGCCGAAGAACCCGGCCGTCAGGCCGACCACGAGACCGATCAAGAGCGCGAGCCCGGATGCCACGACGCCGACGAACAAGGAGATCCGCGCTCCGTACATCGTCCGCACGAAGAGGTCGCGACCTTCCGCGTCGGCGCCGAACCAGAGGTTGCCGCGCGGGCCGAAGGGAACGCCGTAGTCGTCGGTGGAGTTGCCCACGATCTCGTTCGGCGAGTGGCCGGTGAGCGCCACTGCGAGCGGCCCGCCGAAGATCGCGATCCCGACGAGCAGGACGATCACGACACCGCCGGCGAGCGCAGCCTTGTCCTGGCGCAGCCGCGCCCAGAAGAGCTGTGCCGGTGTCTTGCGCGCGACCACAATGGGCTGAAGCGCCAGGGCGCCGCCCGATGTGACCTGAAATTCAGGCGGGTTCGTCATCCTCGGCTGCAAAGGGTAGTACCGAGCGGAATCCGGTGCGGCAATACTGCGAATCGTGCATCGGGATGTTTCGATCGATCTGCGGCCCGATGGCCCGCTCGACGGGCGCATCGTGCGGCTCGAGCCGATCGACGAGCGTCATCGCGAGGGCCTGCGCGAGGCAGCCGAGCAGGAGCCCCAGATCCACCGGTTCACGAATCTCTACAGCCTCGGCTTCGATCGCTGGTTCGACGTCGCGCTGGAGTCCGAGTCGGAGATCCCGTTCGTCGTTCACGTCGACGGCCGTCCGGTCGGGTCGACTCGCTACCTGAACATCGAGCCCTTCCATCGGCGCGCCGAAATCGGCTGGACGTGGCTCGAGCGTGGCCAGTGGGGGACGGGCGCGAACATCGAGGCAAAGCTTCTGCTCCTCGAAAACGCCTTCGAAAGAGCAGGGCTCATGCGTGTCGAGTTCAAGACCGACGCACGGAATCTTCGTGTTCGCGGTGCGCTGCTCGGGATCGGCGGCACCTTCGAAGGGATCTTTCGCAAGCACATGGTCTTGCCCGACTCGATTCGCGACTCGGCCTGGTACGCGATCGTCGACGACGACTGGCCTCGCGTGAAGTCGATGCTCGAGCAGAAAGTGGAACGTCACGCGGGATGAGGTGCGGCGTCGAGGTCACCCCCGTGCGGGCGACGCCCGACGACGAAGCCGAGCAGGTGACTCAGGCACTGCTCGGGGAGCCTTTGCGCGTCGAGGAGCGCCGGGCGGGCTGGGTGCGGGTCGTCACGGCTTACGAGTACCCGGGCTGGGTGCGCGAAGAGACCCTCGCCGACGGGGCCGGCGAGTTGCCCCCGCCAGTCGACGGCGAGCCGCTCGACGTCGCGCGGGAATATCTGGGGACGCCATATCTCTGGGGCGGGCTGACCGATCAGGGCATTGACTGTTCCGGTCTCGTTCATATGGCCTACCGCCGCCTCGGCCGGATTGTCCCCCGTGACGCGGATCAACAGGAGGATGCCGGTACCGAGGTCGGGGAGCTGCGGCCCGGCGATCTGATCATGTACGGCGAGCCCGGTGAGGCGGCAGACCATGTCGCGTTTTGGCTGGGCGAGGGCCGCATCCTGCACTCGACGGGCCGCGAGAACGGCATCGGCGTGCTCGAGGAGCTCGAGCCGGCTTCACTGCGCGCCCGCCGGCGCAGACTCATCCGGCTGTGATCACCTGGGCGACCTCCGACGGCCGGGACGAGGGAGGCACGCGGGTCGTGCCTGCCGCCTCGACGATCAAGCTGTTCGTGGCCTCGGCGTTCTGGCGATCGCCGCTCGACCCGCACGAGGAGGTTGGCGTCCCGACCGTCCCCTGGTCGGTTGCCGACAGGTTGAGCGAGCCGGTCACGCTCGGAGACTGCGCGCTGTTGATGCTCGCGTTCTCCGACAACGCAGCAACGAATGTCCTCCTCGAGCGCCTCGGCCTCGACGCCGTCAACGAGGAGGCAGCCCGCCTCGGTGCCGAGCAGACCGCAATCCGGCGGCCGATGATGGCCGCTGGGCCGGAAAACCTCACGTGTGCCCTCGATCTGGCGCGTGGCCTGGCGGCGATCGACGAGGAGCGCGTCTTCGAGGCGCTCTCGGTTGCCCACGACTCGGAACTCCCGCTTCGGCTCGCTGGCCGAGAGGTGCTCGTGAAAACCGGGGAGATCTGGCCCCGGGTCTACCACGAGGTCGCGCTCGTCGACCGGCAACTGGCTGTGGCGGTCTGCTCCGAGCCTGCGGTTTTGCCCGGAGAACTAGCTGCCACAGCCGAGAGGGTGATCCGAACCTCCCTCGATCGGGGGTGAAGCGACCTAAAGCTGCCGTTCTGTGCGACCGATAGCTGGGGCGTGGATGCCGCCGAGCGCAATGCAATTCTGACCCGGTACCGGGAGCACTCCGCCCGGTTCGAGTCCGTGGCCGCTCGCCGAGAGACCACGGTCGCCGAGGTGATCCCGTTTCAGCCTCTGAAGGAGCTCGAGCAGGAGCCGACGGCGCGGGAGATCGAGGTGCTCCAGCTGATTTCGGACGGTCTCGTGAATCGCGAGATCGGCGTCCGGCTCTTCCTCTCGGAGGAGACGGTCAAGAGCCACGTCCGGCATCTACTCGCGAAGCTTCAGTCACGTAGTAGAGCCCACGCCGTAGCTGTTGGCTTCCGGCGTGGGCTCATTAGTTAACCTGCGGTAGAAGGTTTTCCACCCCCTGTGGACAATCCCCTGAAAGGGTGACGTCCCCATGTGGAAAACCGGTTTAACTATGCGAACTTTGTTACCAGGATGAGGCGCCACCGGCGATGGCGCCGCGGCGTACAAAGTCAACGATCTTACGCATGGGTTCCCCCTGATTTTTCGAACTGACGGCAAGCGACAACCTATAACCCTTTTGGGGGACATGTCAACAACAACCCTCAGGTTCCGGCGGGTCACCCGCGACTTAAGCCTGCCGGTAACTGTGTATATCGGCGTCGTTGCGTCAGCGGCCGCGGGGTTGCTCGCCGCCCTGCTCCTAGACGGGGGTTCGGTCGAAAACTGGCCGGGTGTACTCGGGTTGGCTGCGATCGCAGCAGTAGGCGAGCGGGGTCGAATCAACCTTCGCGGGCGCCTAGACGTGTCGATCTCGTTGCTCCCCGCGATTCTCGCAGCAGTTCTCTTCGGCCCCGTTGCGGCAATGATCGTCTTCGGCGCGTCGGTCTTCGGGCTGACTATTCCGTTAGCCGGTCGGATCGCCTACTTGGCTACACGGGCGCTTACCGGCGCGGCCGCCGCAGGATCTGCGGCTGGAGTGGTGGCGGTCATGGCGGGAGGGACTGGTGCCATAATCGCCTCTTCTGCCGCCGCAGTGCTCTGCGCAGAAGTGCTCGATTCGGCGTTCGCCGGCGCGACGCATCGGCTACGTGGAAATGGGTCGTGGCGCGAAGCCGCAGCCGAGCTCTTCCCGGTGATCGTTGCGTCGGTTCCGTTGTACAGCCCTGCCGTTGCACTACTGGTGCTCGCTTATCGCGAGGTGTCTCCGTGGACTCTGCCGCTGTTCTTCGCTCCTGCGCTTGCCGCTCAGCGCTGGTTTTTGATGTACCAGGAGCAGCAGCGCCTTGCCACTGACCTTCAAGGTGCAAACGAGAGCCTAACTGCCGCGAACCTCTCATTCGCCAAGGGCCTAATCGCCACACTTGACGCTCGAGACAAATACACGGCGGGTCATTCGGCAGCCGTTGCGATCTATGCGCGTGATATCGCGAAGCGCATGGATCTCTCGGAGCCACAGCAGTCACTCGCGCACCTCTGCGGATTGGTGCACGACATCGGGAAGATCGGACTCCCAGCCGGTCTGCTTGAGAAGCCGGGCGCGCTGACCCTCGACGAACGCCGGGAGATGCAGAAGCATTCCGAGATCGGGGAACGCATCCTCGCGAACGTCGCCACGTACTCTGAGATCGCGTCGATTGTGCGTCATCATCATGAGCGTGTCGACGGGCAGGGCTATCCCGACGGTCTTGGAAAGTCGGAGATTCCAGTTCTTTCGAGGATTATTGCCGTTGCTGACGCGTACAACGCAATGACTTCGGATCGGCCTTATCGAGACGCGATGCCTAGCCGGGTCGCGCGGCTTCGGCTCGCGCAAGCGGTCGAGAATCAGTTCGACACCTCGGTGGTCGCTGCATTCGAAGCCATCTTGGCCGGCGCCGACGAGGATTACCGTCTGGCCCGAAGCGACGACTTTGCGCTGAGCTCGCCTGGGGTCGAGCCTAAGGCGGAGGCTCTTCCGGCGCTCGCGTATTCGCGCGGTTGAACTTCTCGTACCGAGCTACCGCCTCAGTTCGACCTCGTACTCCGAGTTTTTCGTAGACGTGCCCTACATGCACCTTTGTCGTGGATGGCGAGATGAACAGTGCCTGGGCGATCTCTCGATTGCGCATTCCTCGCGCTAACAATTCGAGCACCTCATTCTCCCGAGGCGAAAGCAACGCGTCAGGAGATCGAGTTGAGCGCGTGCGAAAGCCCGCTCTTCTGGCCAGACCCAGGTCGTTCGACGCTGCGTAAAGTGTTTCGATCGAACCTCGGATCTGCGGCGCGAGGGCTAACGCGTCTGCGGTTTCCTGGCTTGATCGAAGCGCGCACACGACCGGGTCCCATGAGCCCAAAGCGGTGGCGACGTCTATTAGCTGTAACCCGGCGTCAACCCGGTCAGTCCGCGTCTCGACAATTGCTCGCGCAGCGAGACTAAGCGTTCGTACTTCGACGACTCTCGAGAGGCCCGTTGCTTCCAGGGCAGCGGATATGGCGCCAGCATCATCACCACACGAGGCAAGTGCGAGAGCTCGGGTCGCGATGTACTCGGCCTTCCAGGCGGGGTAGCAACGCTCGCCAGGTGGGGCCGCGACAAGATCTGCAGCCTCTTCTCTGGCACCGGTTTGTAACAGCAATCGAGATCGCAGAAGCAAGGCATTGACGTGGTGAGAGGAGGTGTGATCGTCGGCGATCATGTCTTCGAGGTCTTGCAGGAGTCGCTCTGCCTTTCCGAACTGACGAAGCCCGAGGAGAACTTGCGCCTGCAGCCATGTGGCGTGTGGTCGGGCGAACTCAAGGTCGTAGTCGTCAACATCCTTGATCAGCGCTTTAATCCACCCTTCAGCGCCGCGGTAATCCGCGCGTTGAGCCAGCGTGTAACCAACCAGATATGTGAACGAAGATCGGGCTCTTGGGTCATCCGCCTGTTTGAGGGCGTGCACGGGCTCGTCGATCTCCAGAGATCCTGCGATTCCGCTCGTATACCGACGATGAATCAACGTGGCGGTTGCGGCGCGTAGCAAGTGATTTGGTGAGGTATGGCGAGATGCATGGAGTTCGGCCACCGCTTGTGAGGCGTCGCCTTCAGCAAGGATCGTCGCCAACGCGTAACCGTGCGCCCCTTCGCCAGTATCCCGTTCGTCGACTGACGTCTTCTTGGCGTCAGAAAATGCTGCGAGAGCTTCTGGAAACGCGCTGCTTAGAAGATGGCTGTGCCCGAGAATCGCGCTCGCCCGTGAACGCAGGGGATGATCCGCCCCCAGGTTCTTTGCCGCGCGTTGGCCGAGGTGGGCGGCGAGCTCGAACTGTCCGTCGCGCAAAGCTACTTCAGCATCGATCAGATCAATAGACGGAGGGGGGAAGGAATCGCGCAGGCGAGCGCTATTGGCAAAAGTGGAGAGGGTTCCGGTTCGCCCTGTGCGACTCAATGGTTTGAACACCTCGCGCAGGACCGGATCCACCAAATCATCGCAACCAAACTGGATCACTAGAAGCAAGGCCCCGTCAAAAAGGCTGGCGGTGAGGCAGTACTCGATCGCGACTCGCGCTAGGGCCTCGGCGTCGGAACGCTCCTTAAGTCGCTCTAGCAGGAATTTGCGGAGTAGGGGGTGGAGCACGATCTCGTCGTCGCCTGAGACGAAGCCGAGGTCGCGCGCTTCGGACAACAGGTTTGTCGCGTCGAGTTTCAAGTACTCCTGGGCAGTGGCCCTTGTGAATGTGGGGAGTAGAGCCAGCCGAACAAGGTGATCACGAAGTGTGGGGGAGGCGCCCTGGAAGAGCTCTTGAGCCAGGAACTCGTGAAGCGCGCTAGGAAGAATCGATGTGGGTGGCGTTACGTCCTGTACAGACGTCGCCAGGGCGAGGACGGCGGGCCACCCCTGAGCCTGCCGGACGAACTGGGCTCTACGATGGTGTTCACCGAGGAGTTCGCGGGATTCGGCCTCCGTCATCGCGAGAATGTCCCGGTCAACTACACAGGCGGCACCGTAAACCACGTGTCTGGACTTCGTCCATGCAGGCAATAGTCGACTCGCGACCAGGAAACGCGCTTCTCCTGCCCCGCTTTGAAAGACATCAATGAGTTGTTCCGATTCGGTGGATCCAGAGAGCTCGTGATAGTCGTCGATCAGCACCCACTGCACCTTCGCATTCGCCGCTTCCTCGGCAAGTGTGCGACCGATCCTCGCTGATGCCGTCTGGGGGTTCGTTTGCGCCGTTATATATTCGTGGATGAACTTCGCCGAGCTACCGCCGTGGGCGTCAATTTGCTTAGCGATGTCCTCGGCGAGGACGACAACGTCGCGGTGAGCCGGAGTGCACGAGACCCAGACGACCTTGTTGAGGGTCTTTGCCCACTGTCGCGCGAGGGTGGTCTTCCCGTAGCCGGCGGGCGCCAGCAGCAGGATGATCCGCGCCTCGCACTCGTCGAGGAGCTTCGTGAGCCGCGGCCGCTCGATGATGCGGCGTTCGCGGCGATTCGGTTGTGGCGTCCTTGCGTTCATCCTCAGTCCTCGTCCGTGGGTGCGCGCCGTTCTCGCCGATGACAACGCTATGCCTTTGTGCTCCCGGATGGAAGGGCCGAGACGCCCGCGGCGGAGGGTGTCGCCGCGGGCGCCCTTCGCCGTCAGCCCCCGTTGTCGACTCGCGCCGACTCCAGGCGGGACGCCAACGGGTCTTCTCCCGTCAGCAATCTGAACGCCACAGGGATCTGCCTTCGCCGGGTCACACCGAGCTTTTGACGAAGCACATCGCTGTGGGCCTTCGCGGTGCGTGGTGAGATGCCGAGAACCAGGCCGACCTCGTCGTTCGAAAGACCCTGCGCGATCAGCTCGACGACCTGCCGCTGTCGCGAGGTGATGCCAGATGGATCGCGGAGCGCTTGCATGCGAAGGAACCTACGACGGCAGCAGAAGCAGCTGCATCGGCCGAAGGGTGTATCCCGAAACTAGGCTCGGGCAGGCGTTCTGGAACCGATGAACGACACGTCGTGCCCGCGGTAGTTCGCGGCGACCGCCTCGTCCTCGGTCAGCGCACCGATGCGAAGCAGCAGCTCGAACTCGTCCCGCAGATGTGTTCGCATCATCTCAGGGCCATCCGTGGCGATCGTGAACGGGACGCCGTGGTCGATGAGCGCACGGAAGGTCTCCCGCACCTCGTCGTCGCCGGCAAGCGCCTTCGTCAAGAGGTTGCTCGTCGGGCACACCTCGAGCGTGATATCCGCCCCGCGAATCGCCGCCATCAGCTCGGGGTCGCGCGCGGCGAGGATGCCATGGCCGATGCGGTCAGGCTTGAGCGTGTCGACAACCTCGCCGAGCTCCTCGACCCCGTGCGCGCCGCCTTCCTCGCCGACGTGGATCGTGACGCCGAGACCTGCATCGCGCGCGAGCTCGACGTGCTCGCGGATCTGCGTGTAGTCCCAACGCGCACCGCTCGGACGAGGGCCGGCGATATCGACACCGACGACGCCGCGCGACTGATAGCGAATCGCCTTCTCGACGACGACCATGTTCTGGTCGACCGTGAACGTCCGATCCATCATCAGGATCAGCCCGGCACGTACCTGCGGGTACTCGAGCGATGCTCGGTCGAGCCCGCGGATCGCAGCGAGGATGATGTGATCGAGGTCGCGCTCGCCGCCGCGGTTGCGCTTCATCGGATTGAAGCGCAGCTCGAGCGTCGTGATCTGCTGCGAGCGGTACGCGCCGCCGATTGCCGCGTGCACGCTCCGCTCGACCGCGATCGGTGACGACTGGATCAGCTCAGTCAGGTGGTAGATGCGATCGAGCGAGTCGAGGTCGGGCACGCCGCGCGGATCGCTGACCGTGACCATGCGATCAAACTCCCAGAAATCGCGGGTCGGAAGCGCGATGCCCTGCTCGTGGGCGAGGCTCCACATGATGTCGGTCGCGACCGAACCTCCGAGATGGGTGTGCAGCTCTGCCAGGCCTTGCTCGAACACGGGTCGACCCTATCGGGCCGCGCGCCCGGTTGGCCGGACATTCCTCCGGACGAAATTCGACATGCAAGGTTCGGGGAGCCGGTGCGTCTCAGAGGTTCAAGCCCATCGAACCAGGAGTCCGCATGAAACGCCTCATTCTCTGCACGATCGCCGCTGTCGCACTCTGTGCGCCGTCGATCGAGACCGCAAGCGGCGTCGTGCTCAAGGTGCAGCGCTCCACGCACCTCGTCGCGGTTACGAACGGCACCTCCACCGTCTCGCTCGTCCACTCAGCTGCCGCCGCACATCTCAACGTCGGCCAGCGCGTCGTCGTCCACGCCCGCAGGCTGCACAACGGCACGTTCGCAGCGTCGTCGATTCGCGTGGTCGGGCGCAGCCACACACTGCACTTCCGGGGCCTGCTGTTGAAGAAGACCCGAACGCGCCTGACCCTCTCGGCAGGGGGCGCGGTCATCAGCGTCGATCGCGGCGCCGTGAGGACGACGTCGTCTGCGCGCGACACCGGCCCGCTGCCGGGTACCACCGTCGTTGTGGCGGCAACCGTCACCACCAACGGTGAACCGGACGAAGACGACGTCGCGCCCGTTTCCGCCGATCACCCCGGCGGAGCGATCGAGGGCACGCTCACGGTTGGTGCCGGCACGATCACTGTCGTCTCCGAGCACATCGCACTCGTGCTCAACGTCCCGGCCACGTTCGACCTGACGCAGTTCAGGACGGGCGACAAAGTGCTCGCAATGTTCACCCAAGGCACCGATGGAACCCTGACGTTGAGCGCTCTTTCAGGCGACGACACTCCGCAGGAAGCCGACGACCACGGAGACGATCACGGAGGCGACCACGGGGTTGCGAATCGCGTCGCTGCGTACGGGGCGCATCTGCTGGGCGATGCGGCCCTCGGCGACGACATCGCGCAGACGACGATGCTGAAGGCGTACGGCGCACTGCGAGAGGGGCGCGTCCCCATGCATCTGAAGTCGTGGCTCTTCCGCATCGCGCACAACGCGGCAATCGATCTCGTCGTTCGGCGGCGGGAGCTGCCGTCGGCGAATCTTCCCGAGTCGCCAGCTGCCGAACGCGAGCCGTTCGCGGGCGCGCTCGTCGAGGCGCTGGCCGCTCTTCCCGAACGACAGCGGCGGGTGTACCTGCTGCGCGAGGTGCACGGCCTGCGCATGAACGAGACAGCCACGGAGCTCGGGCTCACGTCCTCGCAGGTCGAGCAGTCGCTGTTTGCTGCGCGCAATCGCTTGGCCGAGCTGCTGGTTTTCGGCGATCGCCTCAACTGCGTCACCGTGCAACGCCTGGCAGCAGGGCCGCTCGACCAGGCCGAGCGCCGCGCGCTCAAGACTCACCTCCGCGCCTGCAGTTCGTGTCGCAGCGCGCTCGGGCTACGAGCCCGTGTCCTCAACGTCTTGCCAGGGGGCCTCGGGTTCGACTGGCTCGCCCGCGTCGGCCGGGCCTGATCGCGGGCAGCGCACCTGCAGTTGCGAAGGTTGGTGTCATCGTCGCCACCGCCACGATCGCCGCGGGCGCGCCTCTCGCAGTCGAGCAAGACCCGCATCTCCGTCCCTGGCCGCCGGTCGCTGTCCCTCCGGCCGCCGATCAGCGCCCGGCGCGCCAGGTGCACCGCGCAACCACGCGGTCGGTCGCTCTCGCTGTTGTCGTCGTCGCGCCGGCAAGACAAACGATCAGCGCTCGATCGATCGAGCACACGCATGCATCCCTCGAACGAACGCGCGAACCTCGATCCGATCGCGATGGCTCGAGCAAATCGGAATCGCACCGGAGCGGTTTGACCGGCGATGACGCGGCTCGCGGTGCCACGCACGGCTCGACCGAGGGCGGCGGCGACGGGCATGGCTCCCAGACCGTCACGGCGACTTCGGCAAGCGTCCTCACCACCACCACCACCACCACGACGACGACCGTGTCCACCTCGAGCGACTCGCACGGGGGTTCCGCCTCGGGCTCCGGCTCTCTGAGTGACGGCCCTTCGAGCACTGACGGCGGTGGCGGCGACCACCACGGCTCGACGACGCCCGCGATCCTCCCGGCTCCAGAGCTGCGGTCCGCCGATCCGTCCGGCGACTGACCCGCTGCAAACGGGCCTTCGGCGTCCGTCCCGCGGGCGCCGCATACGATCTGGCGGTGCGCCCCCGGCCTGCCCGCATCGAGCGGCTTCCCGAGCAGTACTTCGTCGCCCTCCTCGGCAGGGTGAGCGCTGCTGCAGCTCAGGCAGGGCCGCCCCTCATCGACCTCGGACGCGGAAATCCCGAGCTGGGGCCGCCCCCGCACGTGATCGAAGCGCTTCGCACGGCGGCAGGGTATCCGTCCGCTCACGGCTATTCGCCGATCCGAGGATTGCCCCGCACGAAGGAGGCAATCGCCGGCCGCTACCGCGATCTCTACGGCGTCGACGTTGACCCCGCGACAGAGGTGGCGCTGATCCCCGGGACGAAGACCGGACTCGTCGAGCTTGCGCTGAGCCTCTGCGACGACGGAGACACGTTGGTGCTGCCCGATCCGTATTACCCGGACTACCCATCAGGCGCCGCGCTCGCAGGTGCGCGGATCGCGACGATCCCACTCCGTCCGGACGCAGGCTGGGCGCCCGACCTCGACGCGGCGCCCGACGGCGCTGCGCTGTATCTCAACTACCCGTCGAATCCCTGCGCGGTCTGCGCCCCCGACGGCGTGTTCGACGCGGCCGTGCGTTGGGCTCGTCGAACCGGCAGCGCGGTCGTGCACGACGCCGCGTACGTCGACGTCGTCTTCGACGGACGTCCTCCGCAAAGTTTTCTCGCGACGCCGGGAGCCAAGGATGTCGGCGTCGAGCTGTGGTCGATGTCGAAGACCTACGGAATGGCGGGCTGGCGCATCGGCTTCGTCGTCGGAAATGCCGAGATCGTCGAGCGCATCAACCTTCTCAACGACCACAGCCGCGTCGGAATCTTCGCGCCACTCCAGGCCGCCGCAGTCGCGGCGCTCGAAGGGCCGCAAGACTCGGTCGCCGAGCGCGTCGCGACGTATCAGCGCAGGCGTGACCTGCTCGCGGCGGCCCTGCCCGAGCCGCCGGTCTGCGAAGGAACGTTCTTCGTGTGGATCCAGTTGCCCCAAGGGCTCAGCGCGGAGCGCCTGCTCGCCGAAGAACGGCTCGCCGTCGCACCGGGTGAAGGGTTCGGCCCCAGTGGCGCGGGCTGGGCACGCTTGTCTGTCGCGGTCAGCGACGAGGTCGTCGAGATCGCAGCCGAACGGCTGCAGCGTGCATTCGCAGCGGTCGCGGCATGAAGATCGGCATCGTCGTCCCGTTCTCCTGGTCCTACTGGGGTGGCGTGGTCGAGCACGCAGAACATCAGGCTGCATCGCTGCGCGACCGAGGGCACGACGTTCGCCTCGTGATGGGGAACGATCCAGCCGGAAACCTGACGCGCATGCTGCATCCGCGTTCCGGGCGGCACGGGCCGCTACCGGCAGGGATCATCCCGGTGGGACGGTCGGTCGTCGTCCCCGCCAACGGATCGCTCCCCAACATCGTGCTCTCACCACAGAGCATCGGCCGCGTGCGCCGCGTGCTCGAGAGAGAGCAGTTCGACGTGGTGCACGTGCACGAGCCGATGACGCCCTCGCTCTGCGTCGCCGCGCTCTCGTACGCGCAATGTCCACTCGTCGCAACGCATCACGCACACGGCGATCTCGGTTGGATGGGGCCGGCGATGCACTTCTGGGGATTTCTAATGGATCGCATCGACGCGCGGATCGCCGTCTCGCCGATGGCAGAAGAATCAGCCAGCCGTTTCATACCCGGCCCGTACCGCGTGATCCCGAACGGCGTTCTGATTCCGGAAGGCTCGGATCCGGCCGATCGCGATCACACGGTGGTCTTCATCGGGCGTCACGACCAGCGAAAAGGGCTATCTGTATTGCTCACCGCCTGGCCTCGCATCCACGCGGAGACCGGCGCACGTCTGCGCATCATCGGCACCGACCCGTTGCAATATCGCCTGCTGCACGCTCGGCTGCGCGTCGACGAAGAGGGCATTGACGTGCTTGGGATCGTGCCGAACGAGGTGCGTACGCACGAGCTCGAGCGCGCGAAGCTCTCGGTGACGCCTGCTCTAGGGGGCGAGAGCTTCGGCCTCGTGCTCGCTGAGGCGTTCGCGTGCGCAACGCCGGTCGTCGCATCAGACATCCCCGGGTACGCCGCCGTGGCAATCCCGGAAGCCTCGCGTCTCGTGCCGCCGTCGGATGCCGACGCGCTCGCTGCGGCGGTGATCGACGTGATGTCGGACGAGCCGAAGCGCATCGAGATGGGTCGCGCGGCTCGGGAGCACGCTCTGGCGAATTACGCCTGGAGCGATATCGCTCGTCGGCTGGAAGAGGTCTATCTGGACGTGACCGCGTGAAAGGGCGCTGGCGTCTCCTGCTCGTCCTACCGGTGCTGGCGATCGCGACCGTGCTGATCATCTACCGCGGGCCGAACTGGCATCTCGTGCACGACGCATTCACCGCCGTGACGTGGGAGTGGGTCGTCGCAGCAATCGGGCTCAACCTGATCTCGGTGCTGCTGCGCGCCTTCGCGTGGGAGACGACCATCAAACAGTCAATCCCTCGCCCGCACCCGCCGTTTCCACTCGTCTTCTCGGCGTTCTCGGTCGGCCTCTTCGCGAACGCCGTGCTGCCCGGCCGGGTCGGCGAGCTCGCGCGCGTCGCCGTGCTCCGCCGGCGCATCCCTGGTCAGCGAGGCACGACCGCGACGCTCGTCGGCTCGGTCTTTGCGCACCGGATGTTCGACCTGATACCTGCGCTGACACTCGTAATCTGGGTGATCTTCGCCGCGAAGATCCCGGGCTGGGCGCTCACGTCGATCGCAGTCGTGCTCGCGGTCGGCGTCATCCTCTTCCTGGCCGCGATCTGGCTCGCCCGCCGGCAGAACCGTGAGCGGGACGAGCTCGGACGGATTCGTCTCCTCTTCATCCGCGGTCGTGAAGGGCTCGCGATCATGCGCACACCCGCGGCTGCGGCCACGGCAGCCCTGTTTCAGTTCGGCGGCTGGGTCTGTCAGCTCTTCGCTGTCTGGGCCACGATGCACGCCTTCAACATCCACCTGCCGCTTGCCGCGGCGGGTCTCGTGCTCGTCCTGATCAACGTCGCCACGATCTTTCCGCTCTGGCCGGGCAACGTCGGTCTCGTGCAGGCGGCGGTCGCGATCCCGCTCGTCAACTACGGCGTAGGCAAGGCGCACGGGATCGCGTTCGGGATCGGGCTGCAGGCGATCGAGGCGTCGGTCGGTGTCGGTGTCGGCCTGATCTTCCTTGCACGTGAAGGGCTCTCGTACGCAACTCTGCGCGACATCGAAGACGACCCGAGCGAAGGGTCGGCGGAGCTGCACGAACCGGAGGCGCCCGCTGATCGCGCTCGCGTCTCCGGCTAGCCTCAAAGGCGTTCTCTCCGCGCACGAGGCGGCACGTCACCTCGCAGCCGGGATGCGGCGGGTCGCCGGCGTCGAAGCACGCGAGTTGCCTGTTGCCGACGGAGGCGAGGGCACGGCGGCCGTGCTGCGCGAAGCCCTCGGCGGAACCTGGCACACCGCTCGGGTGGCTGACCCGTTCGGCCGCGCCGTCGACGCACGCTGGTTGCTTCTCGACGACGGCACCGCGATCGTCGACGCGGCCGAGGCGGTCGGCCTGCCGCTGCTAGCCGAGGACGAGCTCGATCCGCTTCGCGCCTCGACCGAGGGGCTCGGCGAGCTACTGCTCGCGCTCAGCGCAGCGCAACCAAGCCGTCTGCTGATCGGCCTTGGTGGAACCGCAACCGTCGACGGCGGCGTCGGCATGCGCGAGGTGATCGGGGAGACGCTTCGCAAGCTGCCGGTGCGCGTGCTCTGTGATGTGCGCAACCCGCTGCTCGGCCCGCGCGGCGCCGCGCGCGTGTTCGGTCCGCAGAAGGGCGCAGGCCCGGAGGCGGTCGAGCTGCTCGAGGCACGGCTCGCGGCGCTCGCGGAGCTGACGCCCTATCGAGAACTGCCGGGAGCAGGTGCGGGCGGCGGGCTCGGAGCTGCGCTCGCCTCAGTGGGCGGTGAGCTCGTCGACGGCGCCGAGCTCGTGCTCGACCTGATCGGTTTCGACACGCGCGCAGGTGCGGCTGGGCTCGTCGTCACGGGAGAGGGGACGGTCGACGCGACGACGCTCGAGGGCAAGGCGCCGGGAGCGGTGCTCCGTCGCTGCGAGCGGCTCGGGGTGCGCTGCGAACTCTTCGGCGGGATCGTCCGCGACGGGCTCCCGGCTCGTGCCCTCTCGGGTGACCGGGCCCGCGCGGCCGAGGATCTCGCCCAGCTCGGTGAAGATCTGGCTCTAGCTCTCAGTGGTGCGTGAGAGCTCCTCGATCTTCCCGCGCACGCCCTCGAGCTTCGCCGCGCAGATGCGATAGAGCTCCTCGCCGCGCTCCCACAACTTTGTCAGCTCGTCGATGCCGGCGTCACCACGCTCGAGACGCTCGACGATCGCCTCGAGCTCCTGCTGAGCCTTCTCGAAGCTCGGCTCGCTCATGCGACGGTCGCTCCGAACGCTCCGTCAGCGACACGGATGCTCACGTCGTCGCCGGTGTCGATCTGCTGCGTGGTACGCACGACGTCCTCGCCGCGGCGGACGATTGCATAGCCGCGTTCGAGGGTTGCAGTCGGCGACAGCGCGCCGAGCCGCGCGTGGACGGTGTCGATCCTGGCTCGCTTGCGCTCGATCGCGAGCAGTGGGGCGCGGCGTAGGCGCTCGTGTGCTCGTTCGAGCCGCTGTGTGTAGCGCTCGGCTGCAGTCCTTGCTCCTCGGTGCAGCCCGGTGCGGGTCCGCTCGAGCCGCGCGCGCAGCTCCTCGATGTCGGGAACGACGAGGCGCGCGGCCGCGGTCGGTGTTGACGCGCGTACGTCTGCCGCAAGGTCGCACAGCGGGGTGTCCTGCTCATGCCCGACCGCTGAGACGATCGGCACGTTGCACTCGGCGACCGCGCGCACGACGCGCTCATCCGAGAACGGCAAGAGGTCCTCGAAGCTCCCGCCGCCGCGCGCGAGCACGATCACGTCCGCGCCGCGCTCGCAGAGGGCACCGATCGCGGCGGCAATCGCCGTCGGTGCGCGAGGCCCCTGCACGTAGGTCTCGGCGATCAGGATGTTGGCCGGCGGAAAGCGCTGCACGATGTGGGTCACCACGTCCTTCTTCGCGGCGGCGTCGTTCCCGGTGACGAGCCCGATCAACCGAGGGAATCGCGGCAGCGTCTGCTTGCGACCGGCGGCGAACAGACCCTCCGCCGCGAGCTTCGACTTCAGCCGCTCGAGCGCCGCGAGATGTGCACCGAGCCCGAACCGCTCGATCGTCATCACCTTCAGCCGAAGCTCCCCACGCTGCTCGTACAGCTCAGGTCGTCCGAAGACGTGCACCCGCTCGCCGTCGCCGAGACCGAGTTGCAACGCATCGAACTGCCCACGCGGCATCTGGGCGGCGAGGCAGGCGCCGTCCTCGGGATCCTTCAGCGTGAAGAACACCGACGCCCACCGGTCTTGCCTGCGCAGCTCGGTGATCTCACCCTCCACCCATAGCGTCGGCAGCCGGTTCAGCCAGGTGGCAACGCCCTGATTGAACGAGCGCACGGAGTAGACCTTCCGTCCGTCGACCTCCGTCGCCTCGACCTTCATCGAGTCGATGGTAGAGCTTCTTAGAGCAGGATCTCTGCGGCGGTCTCGAACGTGCAGCCGGAGCGGGTCAGCTCGACAGCTCGATGCAGGTCAGCCTCGGAG
>JACDGR010000335.1 GCA_013821525.1 Actinomycetota bacterium | reverse complement strand
ACCGCCACATCAACCTCGTCGAGGATCCGCTTCGCTGTCTCGGTGCGGTAGCGCGTCGCGCCCGCGCCAACCGGGTCGAGGACGACGGGGATGCCGCGCTCATTCGCGACGCGGCCCGCGGCGAGCATCGCCTCGACCCAGTGGGGCGAGAGGGTGCCGATGTTCAGGACGAGTGCGCCTGCGATCGCCGCCATCTCCTCCACCTCCTCACGCGCGTGCGCCATCACGGGCAGCGCGCCGAGCGCGAGAGTCGCATTGGCGGTCTCGTTCATGACGACGTAGTTCGTGATCTGGTGGACGAGTGGCTTGCCGTCGCGCAGGCGCGCGAGCGAGTCACCGGGTGCGAGTGAGGTCACGTGGTTCCTTTCACGTTGAGGACATCGACGGGGCCGTCGCCGGCACCGAGCTCGGGGTGGCCGTGCCGGACAGCGGCCGTCGCCGCGAGGGCAGCGCCGCGCGCCGCCTCGACGAGTGAAAGGCCGCGGGCGAGCAGTGCTGCCAGGGTCGCCGAGTGCGTGCAGCCGGCGCCGTGGGTCGAGCGGCGATCGAGCCGCTCAACCGGGATCTCGACGTGCGTGCGCCCGTCGAAGAGGTGGTCGACGGGCTCGCCGTGGCCACCCGTCACGATGGCGGCGGCGGCGCCGAGCTCCACGAGCCGCTCGGCCAGCGCGCTGCGTGACGCTTGTGTGGAGTCCACACAAAGTACGCGGGCCTCGGCCAGGTTCGGGGTGACGACCGTTGCGAGCGGGAAGAGGCGCTCGACGAGCGCTGTGACTGAATCGGGGGCGAGGAGCTGCGCACCGGAGGATGCGACGAGCACGGGGTCGACGACGAGCGGCACGGGATGCTGGGCCAGAAACTCCGCCACGGTCTCGATCACGCGCTCCGAGCTGAGCATCCCCGTCTTCGCTGCGTCGACGCCGATGTCGGAGAACACCGCCTCGAGCTGCGCGAGCACGAACGCCGGCGGCACCTCGTGCACGCCGGTCACCCCGACGGTGTTCTGCGCCGTCAGCGCGACGATCGCGGACATCCCGTGCGCACCGGCGGCGGAGAACGCCTTCAGGTCGGCCTGAATCCCGGCACCCCCTCCGCTGTCGGAGCCCGCGATCGTGACTACGCGTGGAACGCTCATCGCACTCCCTTCGCCGGCATGACCCGGATCAGGTTCGACGGGTGTGTTCTCAGCCCCAGACGGGGCACCCCGGTGCAGCGAGGCTAGCAGCGGGGGGTTCATCGACTCGGTGTCCGATCTCTACGATCGAAGGCGTGAGTGTGGACGTGCTCCGGCTCGAAGGCCTGCTCGAAGGCGAGGAGCTCGCCTACCTGACGACCGAGCCGGAGCGAGCCGCACGCTTGGCCCCGCTCCCCGACGAGCTCGACCCGCGCGTCCGTGCGGCGGTTGGCGTCTCGCAGCTCTACGCGCACCAGCGGAGCACGTGGGACGCCGCGGCCCGAGGCGAGCACGCGTTGATCACGACCGGAACGGCGTCGGGGAAGACGCTCGCGTTCAATCTGCCGGTGCTCGACGCGGTCGCGCGCCAGCCCAAGACGCGCGCGCTGTACCTCTACCCGACGAAGGCGCTCGCGCAGGATCAGTTCCGGACGCTCACCGAGCTGCGCGTGCCGCGCGTCAAGCCGGCGATCTACGACGGCGACACGCCGACCGAGCAGCGTTGGCAGATCCGCAAGTGGTCGAACGTGATCCTGACGAACCCGGACATGGTGCACGTCGGTCTGCTCCCGAATCACGACCGCTGGGGCGACGTGCTCGCGAACCTGCGGTACGTGGTGATCGACGAGGCGCACGTCTATCGTGGCGTCTTCGGCTCGCACGTCTCGAACGTCCTGCGGCGCCTGCGACGCCTCGCGCGCATCTACGGTGCCGAGCCGCAGTTCCTGCTCGCGTCGGCGACGGTCTCGAACCCGGGCGAGCTCGGAGCCTCCCTGCTCGGTGACAGCGTGACGGTGATCGGTGACGACGCGGCGCCGCGCACCGAGCGCACGATCGTCCTCTGGAACCCGCCGCTGCTCGACGCCGAGCTCGGCCTGCGCGGATCGGCGCTCGCCGAAGCAGCCCGGCTGCAGGCGATGTTCGTCGAGCGCGGCCTGCGGACGCTGACCTTCGCCAAGAGCCGTAAGGCAACTGAGCTCGTGCACCGCTTCACGGCCGAGCGGCTCGGCGACGACACGCAGCTCTCCCCGTATCGCGCGGGCTACACGGCGCAGCAGCGCCGCGAGATCGAGCGTCGCCTCAAGGACGGCGACCTGCTTGCCGTGACGACGACGAACGCGCTCGAGCTGGGGATCGACGTCGGGCTGCTCGACTGCGTGATCTCCGTCGGCTTTCCCGGCACCGTCGCCTCGCTACGCCAGCAGTGGGGACGCGCCGGGCGGCGCAGCAACGGCCTCGCAGTGCTCGTTGCGAGCGAGGACGGCCTCGACCAGTTCTTCATGCGCGAGCCCGACAAGCTGCTCGGCCGCCGCGTCGAGGCTGCGATCCTCGATCATGCAAACCCGCGCGTGCTCGCCGGGCACGTGCGGAGCGCCGCCTATGAAGCGCCGCTGACCGACGACGACGCCACACTGCTCGGCCGTGAGGCGCTCGACCTGGCGCGCGCCGACCCCTCGCTGAGGCAGACGCCCGCCGGCATCGTCTGGGCGGGCACGGAGCATCCAGCGTCGCGCGTCCCCCTGCGTTCGACAGACCCCGACGCGTTCTCGATCGTCGATGCCTCGACCGGCACCGTCCTCGGCGCTGTCGATCGCGCGCGCGCCTATTCGACCGTCCACGAGGGCGCGATCTACCTGCACCGCGGCGAGTCGTTCCTCGTGCGCGAGCTGAACCTGAACACGCTCTACGCAGTCGTGGAGCCGTTCGCGGGCGACTGGTACACGCAGGCGAAGAAGGACACGATGACGCAGATCGTCGAGGCCCGTCAGACCGAGTGGCGGCTCGGGATGGAGGTCTGCTTCGGCGAGATCGAGGTGACCGAGCAGATCGTCGGGTACGAGCGCAAGACGGTCAGCTCGCAGGAGCGGATCGAGCTGGTGCCGCTCGAGCTGCCGCCGACCACCTTCGCGACCGAGGCGGTCTGGTACCTGCCCGAGCCCGCGCAGCTTCGCGATCTCGACGAGATGCCTCGACTGCTCGGGACGCTCCACGCCGCCGAGCACGCGCTGATCGCGCTCCTGCCGCTCTGGGCGATGTGCGACCGCTGGGACATCGGTGGCCTCTCCACGAACATCCACCCTGAGACGGGCCGACCGACCGTGTTCATCTACGACGGGCACCCGGGCGGCGTCGGGATCACCGAGCGTGGGTTCGAGCAGTTCGAGGGATGGGTGCGCGACACGGCGGAGCTGATCGAGGGCTGCCCCTGCAGCAGCGGCTGCCCTTCGTGCGTACAGAGCCCGAAGTGCGGCAACCTGAATGACATGCTCGACAAGGCAGGCGCCGCGACCTTCTTGCGGCGGCTTGTCGATTTCGGCCCGGCCCGTTCGTCGTCCTAGAAGACACGACTGAGGAGGCAAAGGTGAAGTACGCACTGTTGATCTACGGGAGCGATGCCGAGTGGGAGGGTCTCTCGGACGACGAACGGAACGCGATGTACAGCGAGTACGCAGCCGTCAGCGAGACTGCAGGCATCTTCGGCGGCGCGGAGCTCCAGGCGGCGGACACCGCGACGACCGTCCGCGTTCACGCCGGCGAGACGCTGACCACCGACGGGCCGTTCGCCGAGACGAAGGAGGTTCTCGGCGGGCTCTACCTGTTCGAGGCCGACAACCTCGATGACGCGATCGCCGTGGCAGCGCGCATCCCCGCCGCCCGCACGGGCTCCGTCGAGGTACGACCGATCGTGGAGCGCGGCTGACGACCGGCCCCGACCTCCAGACCGTCTTTCGCGAGGAGTGGGGACGCGTCCTCGCC
>JACDGR010000334.1 GCA_013821525.1 Actinomycetota bacterium | reverse complement strand
CAGACGGCCCGGGCGGGGGCGGCGATCGGCGCGCGGCGGAGGGGCCCCTCGGTGAGCGCACGCAGCGGCGGGCTCGGAACCGGCGGGAGGAGCGCACGCGCGAGCGCTGCGAGCTCGGGATCGACGAGGGCGAGCTCCGGGCTGATCGGCTCGAGGAGCTCCGGGGGCTGCCTGTAGCCGACTTCGGCATCATGATCAGGCGATGAGCCACTGCCAGCGAGATCACGCGTGACCACGCAGGCCGTCGTCGGCGTAGTGCGCCGCCGTTTCCCCCTGGTGCCGATCGTCGCTGTCGTGACGAGCCTGATCGCCGGGGATGCGCTCGTCTCCCACAGCAAGCTGGCGTCCCTCGTTCTCGTCGCCGTCTGCCTGGCCGGTCTGATGGTTGTCACCTTCAACGTTGCCCCCGAACGTGTCTTCCTCGGGTGGTTCCTCGTAGCCCCGTTCCTGCAGGCTTCATCGCGCAACTCGAGCGTCGGCCACCTGCTCAGCCAGGTGTTATTTACGCTGCCTCCGATCCTCTTCCTGCTGTGGGCGGCGATCGCGCGGCGAACCGCGGTGCGGGCGTCTTTCGTCGACGTTCTGCCGGCTGCGTACTTCGCGCTGGCGGTCGTCTCGCTCGAGCTGACCAAGGTCGGGTCGAGTGCAAGCCTGCGCGGGATCGTGACCACGGTCGGTTTCGCCGCCGTGGCGTACTACTTCGCCGCATTCGGCCCCGTCTCTGAGCAGTTCGGCGAGAGGCTGTGCCGCGTCGTCCTGATCACGGCCTCGATCCTCGGTGTGATGGGGCTGATCGAGGAGGTGACGGGGTGGAACCTATGGCACAACACTGACTGGCGCGACCCGACACCGCGCGTCGTGGCGACGCTCGACAACCCCGCCGTGCTCGGCATCTACCTCTCGATCGCGATTGCGGTCTCGCTCGTCGTTCTCTTCTGGGACGGGCCGGCAAAGCTGCGGCGTCTCGCCGTGCTGACGCTCGTCGTCGCCGTCCCGACGATGGTCTTCACCTATACCCGCGGGCCCTTCCTGGGCTTGTTCGCGGTCGCGGTGCCGCTGCTACTGCTCCGTAAGTCGATCCGGGCACGGAGCGTCATCGTGCTCGCTATCGGTGGGTTCCTGCTCGTGCTCTTCTGGGGGAGCTTCGCCGGCTCGAGCGTCTATCAGAAGCGGGTCTCCGACTCGGCAACAGTGCAGACGCGCGTTGTCATCCAGAACTGGTCGTTGAAGCTCGCGTCCCAGAAGCCGATCCTCGGCTGGGGATACGGCTCGTTCGACCGCGTGAAGAACACCGCCACCGACCTGCAGGGCACCGATCTCGAGCAGAAGCTCGGAACGAGCAGTACGAGCCATGACACCTTCCTGACGATCCTCGTCGAGCTCGGCGCGATCGGGCTGGTGCTGTTCCTGGCGCCTTGGGCGATCATCCTCTGGCGGCTCAGGCAATTCATTCGCGTGCCGAGTGAACATCGCTGGTTCGGGATCGTGTGCATTGCGACCCCGATCGCTTTCGCGCTCGGAGCGACGACCTTCGACCTCCGCTTCTTCTCGTTCATCGGCGCGGTTCCGTGGATCGCAATGGGTTGCGGCCGCCGGCTGACCGCCGGCGCCGATTGACGCTGCACGTCGCCCTCGTGTCGAGCTACCCGATGCCGGGCGCCGAGCCCGTCGGGGGCGTCGAGGTGAGCTCCGTCAGGCTTGCCGCAGCGCTCGCAGACGCCGGAGCTCAGGTCTCGGTCGTCGCGCCTGGAGCCACGAGCCGTAGCGATCACGGAGCGGTGCGGACGATCCACGTCGAGGCCGACGGCAGGCTCTCGCTCCTGCGTGCACTGCGCCCGTGGCGTGCGGCCGTCGATGGAGCGCTCGCAGAGCTCGGGCCCGACCTCGTGCATGGCCAGGGGCTGCTGACCGGTGGTCTCGCTGCGACCGATTTCCGGGGAGGGCCGCGCGTCGTGACCGCGCATGGAAGCCACGCCATGGACACCCGCGCCGCCCGGCGCGGGCCTGCCGTGGAAGCACGCATCGCACTCGCCGGCCGCCTGACGCGGCTGGCGGTCAGCCGAGCCGACGCGGTCGTGTCCGTCCATCCGACGGCCTCCATGAACGTTCCCGGACGGCCCCGGCGCTTCACGTACATCCCGAACATCGTCGACGACGTCTTCTTCGGGCTGAGCGAGACCCGCCGTGTGCCCGGGCGCGTCGTTTACTGCGGCGGCGACCGCGCGATCAAAGGCATCGACCTGCTCGCGGAGGCCTGGCCCCTCGTCGCCGCAGCGGTGGCCGGCGCGACCCTCGAGCTCGTCGGATGGCCCGAGAACGTGCCGCTGCCCGACGCCCTGCACGGCGCCACCGTCTCCGGCTGGCTCGACGCGTCCGAGCTGCGCGACGCCTTCGCCCGGGCCGCAGCGGTCGTGATCCCGTCGCGATTCGAGGTTGCGCCGGTGACCCTCTATGAAGCGTGGAGTGCGCGCGTCCCGGTGGTCGCGACCTGCGCGGGCGGCATCCCGGGTCTCGCCGAGGGTGCCGCAACGCTCGTCGAGGTCGATGCTCGCGCGATCGCCGACGGGTTGATCGCCGTGATCGGTGGCGCCGAGCGAGAGCCCGGATCGCAGGTCGATACGTTCGTCACCGAGGGCTCAGACCGGTCGGCCGCCGCGGCGGCTCGAGCTGTCGCGGCGGCCCACCTCGAGCTCTACGGGCAGCTACTCGGATGACGGTGCTCGGTTGAAGGCGCTCTTCATCACGACTGCGCTCCATCGCGGCGGGGCCGAGCGCCAGCTGATCACGCTGCTGCCACGGCTCGCCGCGCGCGGCGTCGAGCCCTCGCTGTTGACGCTGCGCGAGCGAGGCGCCTTCTTCGAGGAGCTGACGGAGAGCGGGATACGCACGGGCTGTGCCGGGTTGCAGAGCCGCACCGACCTTGCCGGGATGCGCCGTGCACTGCGCTTCGCGCAACCGCTCCCCGAAATCATCGTCTCCCAGGGGGTCGACGCGCTCGTCGTCGGCGCGCTGCTCGCACGACGCGCAGACGTTCCGCACATCGTGATCGAGCACGGAGGCCCGGGTCTCGGTCGGCGCGCGCACCGGCGCCTGCTGACTCGCGCGCTCGCGCCGTCGCTGGCGCGTGTTGTCGCCGTGACCCGAGCGCAGACTCCGGGGCTCAGACGCTGGGGCTACCGCGCGGACCGCATCGTCGTGATCCCAAACGGCGTCGAGGATGCGCCGCCACCCGTGCGGGAGCGAGCCGCCCTGCGGCTGGAGCTGGGAGTCGCCGGTGACGGCTTTCTGGCCGCCTTCATCGGCAGCTTGCGCGCGCCGAAGCGACCCCTCGCGTTCGTCGACGCGGTGGCGGCCACCCCCGGCGTTCACGGTGTCGTGATCGGCTCGGGGCCGCTCAGGCCCGAGGTCGAGCGGCGAGCCGCGAACGTCGCCGTGCGAGTGCTCGGCGAGCGCGAAGACGTGGCCGACCTGCTCGGGGCCGCAGATGTCCTATGTGTGATCAGCGACATCGAGGCGTTGCCGATGGCCGCGCTCGAGGGCATGCGCGCGGGACTGCCGCTCGTCGCGAGCGCCGTCGGGGGCCTGCCCGAGGCCGTCGAAGACGGGGTGACCGGCCTGCTGCTCGCGCCACGCGACGATCACGGTCTCGCCGCCGCCCTCAGACGGCTCGCGGGCGACCCTGCCCTCGCCCACCGGCTCGGCGCCGCGGGGCGCGACCGCTACCTGACCCTCTTTTCCGCAGACCGAATGGCCGATGGGTACGAAGATCTCCTGCGCTCCGTCGCCGACGAGCGGCGCCGCAGGGGCACGTGACCGCCGCCAAGGACGAGGAACCTCAGGTGAACAAACGACTGCTGATGATCGTGCACGGGGCGTACCCACGGGACGTTCGGGTGGCGCGGCAAGCGCGCGCCGCACTCGACGGCGGCTGGGAGGTCGACGTGCTCGCGACGATCGAGGGCGAGC
>JACDGR010000333.1 GCA_013821525.1 Actinomycetota bacterium | reverse complement strand
CGCGCCGATGGTAAGCGCCTGACTGGGGGAGCACCGAGAGAAATGAGCGCGTCGATTCACTTGACGAAGCGCCTTGCTCTACGAGCGAAGAGGCTGGGCTGCTGTCGTTGTCACTTCGCCGTGCTCGTCTACAACGACCACTTGACGCACCTGGTCTTTTGAGGGCTTGCTGAACCGGCCAAGTAGCCCCTCTTTGGAGACGATGATTGCTTGCGTCGGGGTACGAGACTCGACGCGCCAGCCATCTTCGATTCGCGCCGCCAGGAAAGCGTCCAGCGCATTTCGGCGGGCGTCTTCGGCTGCCTCCCGGTCGCCCCTACTTGCCACGAGAGGTCTTCTTCGCCTTCACTTTGCCCTTCTTCGCCGCCTGGTTGCCTTTGCCGACGGATAAGTCAGCGTTCGCCTTCAAGGTCTGCTTCCGGGTCGCCATAGTTCCCTGAGGGTGCCGGAAACTCGGTTGGGCCGTTTGGGGCTGGCGTGGGCAGGATCGCGGTGTGTTCATCTCATGCGTCTATTGGTTGTTTCGGCACCTCCTCGGGCTGGCGGTATTGCGTTGCCGATCGGATGCCGCGAACGAGGTGGAGATACTCGTTTTGCGTCACGAGCTGGCGGTGCTCCGCCGGCAGGTGAGCCGGCCAAGCTGCCAGCCGGCCGATCGGATGTTCCTGGCCGCACTCGTCCGGCTGCTTCCTCGTGAGCGGTGGGGCGCTGTGTTCGTGCGGCCCGAGACGATCCGTCGCTGGCACCGGTCGCTGCTCGCGCGTCGTTGCACGTATCCGCATCGGCCACCTGGCAGGCCAGCAACCGATACCGATCTTCGGGCGCTGATCGTGCGGCTAGCGCGCGAGAACCCCGACTGGGGCTACCGCAGGATCCAAGGCGAACTCGCCAGGCTCGGTGTCGGGATCGCGGCCAGCACCGTCTGGTCGATCCTGCAGAAGGCCGGTATCGATCCCGCACCGCGCCGCTCATCGGAAACGTGGCAGCAGTTTCTGCGGTCCCAGGCCAGCGGAATCGTTGCCTGTGACTTCTTCACTGTCGACACCGAGCTGTTCCGACGACTCTACGCACTCGTATTCATCGAGCTCGCGACCCGGCAGGTGTATCTCGCCGGCATCACCGCGAACCCGACCGGTGAGTGGGCGACCCAGCAGGCACGGAACATGATCGAGACCTTCGTCGACCGGACGGAACCGCTCCGGTTTCTGATCCACGATCGCGACAGCAAGTTCACGGCGTCGTTCGACGAAGTGTTCCGCTCCGAAGGCATCCGCACGATCCGCACACCCGTACTCGCGCCCCGCGCGAACGCCTTCATCGAACGCTGGATCGGCACGGTCCGTCGCGAGTGTCTCGACCGGATCCTGATCGTCAACCGACGCCACCTCGAACGAGTCCTCCCGGTCTACATCCGTCATTACAACGAACATCGCCCCCACCGCTCCCTCCACCAGCAACCGCCCCTCAGACAGCCACCGCAACCAGACACCGTCGTCGCTCTTGACCGCGTTCGCCGGCGAGACGTGCTCGGGGAGGCCTCATCCACGAATACACAGCCGCGGCGTGACAGACGGCGAACCACGTTTCCGGCACCCTCAGGTTCTGCCAAAGCCCCCGGAAACGGGCCTTTCTCGTTCAGACTGACTTGCGCTTGGTCGCGCCCGAGGTGAAGGCGTACCCTCACGGCATGAAGGCCAAGAGCACTTCTCGCCGAGCCCGCTGGTTAATTATCGTAGCCGCGGTACTGGCTGAGCTGATTGCGATGAAGCTACGCGGCTATCGGATGGGCGGCAATCTCGTCGTCCGCTGCCGCCGAGGTCACCTCTTCACGACGATCTGGCTTCCGGGCGCCTCTCTGAAGTCGATTCGGCTCGGTTGGTGGAGGCTTCAGCGCTGTCCGGTTGGTAGGCACTGGTCAATCGTGACGCCGGTGAAGGAGTCCGAACTGACAGCCGAGGAGAGGCAGATCGCGAGCGAGCACAGGGACGTCCGACTGCCCTAGGCTCGTCGGCGGTACGGGTCTGATCAGGGCGCTCGGAATCACTGGCCCAGACGACGGTCCTAGCGCCGCCTCTTCTCAGCGACGCAACCAGGCGCGCAGACGCGGGCGGCGCGCGATCAGGATGCCGAGGATCACGACGGCGATTGCAATGACCGCGAACGGCCACTCCGGCTGGTGCCCACTCATCTGAGTCGGGATGACGATCGCCAAGACAATGGCGCCCAGAGCGAGCCGGTAGATGACACCGTGCCGCGTCAGAGCAAACCGTTCACGCACGCGTCAATCGTATCCCGACGAGGTTGTAGGTCACACCGACACTTGGCGCAGCCCGATGCTGTCCGCGCCTTTGAGCCATCGCCGACCGCGCGCCGAAGGGCAAAATGTTCCCGCCACGCGACGAAGGAGGCAGGTGGAAGCTCGCATCCAGGTGATCACCTTGGCCGTTAGCGACCTCGACCGCGCGCTTCGGTTCTACCGCGACGGTCTCGGGCTTGCTACGTCCGGCGTCACAGGCACGGACTACAAAGGTGACGAGGTCACCCCCGCCGGCGATGTTGTGATGTTCCACCTGGCCGATGGGCTGACGCTGGCGCTCTACCCACGCTCGGAGTTGGCCAAGGACGCGAACATTCCGTTCGGACCGCCGAAGCCAGGAGAGTTCAGCATCGGTCACGTCGTTCCTCGCAAAGCTGACGTGGACGTGTTGCTCGCGCAGGCCGTAGCGGGTGGCGCAACGCTGACTGAGGAGCCGCACGACCGACCTTGGCAGATCTACTCAGGCTACTTCCGCGACCCGGATGGCCATCTGTGGGAAATCATCTGGGACGCCCGGCTTGGCAGTGCCAACTAGTACAGCCGTCCGCAAGTTCGGTCCGTATTTGTTGAAGGGACCTGGTCTGCGGCGTCGAATCGTGTCGGCATGGCCAGAACGAGCGGGTTCGTGATCGTGTTGAGCGGCGAGGAGCGTGCCGAGTTGGAGCGGCGAGTCGCGTGCTACTCGCTGCCGCACAAGGTGGTGCAGCGGGCGAAGATGATCCTGTACGCGGCCGATGGAGAGCCGACTGTGGAGATCGCGCGGCGGTTGGAGACGGCGCCGAGGGTTGTCGGGCGCTGGCGCAAGCGGTTCTTCGACGAGCGCCTCGCGGGACTCGATGACCGGGAGCGCGCGGGCCGCCCGCGTCGTTTTCCCCCCGGAGCAGATCGCCGAGGTGAAAGCGCTCGCCTGCGAGCCTCCGGCGACACACGGGCTACCGCTCGGCCGTTTCTCGCGTACTGAGCTGCACCGACTCGTGCTGGAGCGCGGCGTCACAGACGCGTCTGCCTCGACGATCTGGCGCTGGTTGCGTGACGATGCGTTGAAGCCTGGCAGCAGCGCTCCTGGATCTTCGTCCGCGACCCGCGCTTCGCCGAGAAGGCCGGCCGGGTGCTTGACCTGTACGAGCGCCGCTTCGAGGGCCGCAGGCTGCGTCCCGACGAGTACGTGATCTGCGCCGACGAGAAGACGCAGCTGCAGGCGCTCGGCCGTCGTCACGCGACGCTGCCGCCCACTCCGGGCCAGCCCTGCCGGGTCGAGTTCGAGTACAAGCGCAACGGCACGCTCGCCTACCTCGCCGGCTGGGATGTCCATCACGCCAACCTGTTCGACCGGATCGAGGCCAAGACCGGGATCGACCCGTTCGGCCGTCTCGTCGAAACAGGTCATGAGCGTCGAGCCGTACGCCTCCGCACGCACCGTCTACTGGATCGTCGACAACGGCAGCTCCCACGCCGGCAACGCCTCGATCCGGCGAATCGAGGAGACCTGGAAGAACGCACGCTTGATTCACCTCCCGATCCACGCCTCCTGGCTCAACCAGATCGAGCTCTACTTCTCAATCGTGCAACGCAAAGCGCTCTGGGCCGCTCCCCGGTAGTGCGTTGACGGTGCTGGGGGTGTGGACGCGATCGGAGCCGAGGCCGTAGGCCGAGGCGGAGATCGCGTCCGGCGCGCCATCCAGGATGGGCCGCTC
>JACDGR010000332.1 GCA_013821525.1 Actinomycetota bacterium | reverse complement strand
CCCTAAAGAGCAACGGCGACCTGAGGTCGCCGCCACCCTGGGGAGAGGAACGTCTTACGCCCCTCCGGTTCGCCTCCACCGCCGCGAGTCCTTTAGGGTCGGGCGATGCCGAGCGCACTCGTGACCGGGGGTTCGTCGGGGATCGGGCTCGCGATCGCGCGCATGCTGCGCGAGGAGGGCTACGACCTGACGGTCGTTTCACGGACGGCCGAGAAGATCGAGGCGGCGGCCGCCGAGCTCGGCGCGCACCCGATCGCTGCGGACCTGGGGGCCGAGCAGGACTGCGTACGGGTCATCGCCGAGCACAAGGAGCGATTCGGCGGGCTCGACGTGCTCGTCAACTCGGCCGGGATCGGGATTGGCGGGACGGTCGAGTCGCTGCAGACCAAGCACATCGACCTGCAGCTGAACATCAACCTGCGCGGGTTGCTGCTCGTGACGCGCGAGGCGATCCCACTCCTCAGGGCTTCGCGCGGCTGGGTCATCAACCTCGCTTCGATCGCGGGCACGACGCCGACCCCGGGCCTCACGGTCTACGGTGCGACGAAGGCGGCGGTAATCGCGGTAACGCGCTCCCAGAACGCCGAGCTCGACGGCGACGGCGTGCGCGCGATCGCCCTCTGCCCCGGCTTCGTGGACACGCCGATGGCGCAGTGGTCGGGCCTCGCGGCAGACGAGATGATCAAGCCGGAGGATTGCGCCGAGGTGGTGCGCATGTGTCTGCGGCTCTCGCCGCAGGCGAGAATCCCACAGGTGATCGTCGAGCGAGTAGGCTCGGCCGAAGGCGTCGGCTAGGTCGGACGCCCCTGCCGCTCCCGCGCCGGGCCAAGGAAGGTCATGCCTGGCCGGCGCGGAAGCGGAGGTGTTTGCAGGCGTCTCCTCCGGCCCCATTTCCCGGAGGAGCGCGCCGGCGAGCGGACGCATGAACGCTCACCGACACGTCTCGCTTCGCCGTCTGGCGAAACTGTCGATGCAAAAGCTCTTGGTCAGAGCGAGTTGAAAAAGGGCGTACCTCTCACGGCCGGGGGACGAAAGAACGGAAAGAGCAGCGTCGCCCCGGGCGAGGCATCCTTGCCTCGACGACCAACATAGCGGGACACATGGCGGACTGCCAACATCGTGCGTGCTGTCACGCGGCGGGGTCTCTGGTAGAGAAGCTCGCGTGACTCGTCGCAGCTGGCTGCTCTTCGCATCGATGTGCGTGATCTGGGGGATCCCCTATCTCCTGATTCGCGTCGCCGTGCGCGAGCTCGCCCCCGTGACGCTTGCCTTCGGGCGCACGGCAATCGCCTCGATCCTGCTGGTGCCGATCGCAGCGTTTCGGCACGAGCTGCGGCCACTTGTCCGCCACCTCGCGCCGATCGCGATTTTCGCCGTGATCGAGATCGTGATCCCGTGGTTTCTGCTCGCGCGTGCCGAGACACGCCTGACGAGCTCGCTGACGGGTCTACTGATCGCCGCGGTGCCGCTCGTCGGAGCTCTCGTCACGACATTCACGGGTGAGCGCGAGCGGCACGGCCGCCGCCGCTGGACGGGCCTACTCGTCGGCATGGCCGGGGTCGCCGCGATCGTCGGGCTCGACGTGCACGGCGTCAGCGCCGTGCCGCTCCTCGAGGTGGCGGCCGTCGCAATCTGTTACGCGGTCGGGCCGATCGTGCTGGCGCGGTGGCTGAGCGCTGTGCCTGGGCTCGGCGTCGTCGCTGCGTCGCTACTCATCTCCACTGCGATCTATCTTCCGTTCGCCGCGTTCTCGCTGCCCTCGGAGCTACCCGGCTGGAAGACGGGCGCGTCCGTGCTCACGCTCGCTGTCGTCTGCACCGCGCTTGCCTTCGTCGTCTTCTTCCAGCTGATCGCCGAGATCGGGCCGGTGCGCGCGACGGTGATCACGTACATCAACCCAGCGGTCGCGGCCGTGCTCGGCGTAACGGTGCTGAGCGAGCGGTTCACGCTCGGGATGGGGCTCGGTTTTGCGCTCGTGCTGGCCGGGTCGGTGCTGGCGACGAGCAGGCGCTCGCGGCCGGCGACCTAGTAGCGCTGAAGCTACAGCCCGCCTGGTGTCCGAACGATCCGCCAGAGCATGTAGAGACCCATTGCGGCGGCGATCAGGAAACCGACGACGGAGAACGTGTGGTTGACGCGTGCCATCAAAGCGGAGGCGACGAGGAGCGCCGAGATGATCATCGCGGCGCCGACCCGGTTCGTCGCCGAGCGAATGAGTTGCTCCAGCTCACCAAGCTGCGTCGGAACGATCCCGATACGCAGCGACCCCGTCTCGGCCTTCTGCACGAGCTGCGCGACGCGGCGCGGCATCCGCAAGAGCGGCTGCAGCTGCGTGAACCCGAACGCCAGCAGCTGATTCGGCTCGAGCCGGCTCTGGGCCTCCTGCGCCATCACGGTCCACCCCTCCGTGCGCAGCAGGTCGACCGGGTCGAGGGTCGGGTCGAGAGAACGCGCGATGCTCTCGGCCTGCGACAGGGTCTTGCCGACGAGCGCAAACGACGTCGGCAGCGCGATCCCGTGCTGTAGGCAGAGTCGCTGCAGGGCAGCCAGGCCCTCGCCGGTGCGAATTCCCGAGAGCGGCCGCCAGTGATAGCGGGGCAGCGTGCGCCGCAGGTCCTGCACGAAGCCCGCCTCGTCAGACGCCATCGTCGTCAGGGAGAGCGAGAGGATCAGGTCGGCGACGTCGTCGGCTCGGTTGTGGGCGATGCCGAGCAGCAGCAGCGCGAGCGACGTGCGCGTGTCGTCGTCGAGGCGACCGATCAGACCGAAGTCGAGCAGCGCCAGCCTTCCGTCCTCGGTGATCAGCACGTTGCCGCGGTGCGGATCTGCGTGGTAGACGCCCTTGACGGTGACCTGCCGGATGTATGAGCGGAAGAAGGTGCGCGCAAGCTCGCCTGCGCGCTCGGGGGCGAGAGCGTGTCCGTCCTCGACCCTCGTCCCGTTGATCTTCTCGAGCACCATCACCTCTTCGGTGACGAACGGGTGGATGACCGCGGGAACGAATAGATCGTCGCGGTACTCCTCGATCACGCCGGCGATCAGCTCCGCGTTGTGCGCCTCCTCGCGAAAGTCGAGCTCGCCGAGCAGGTGCTGCTCGAGCTCGTCGGTGAGCGCGTTCAGCTGCAGCAAGCGCGCGGTGCTCGAGTGGTTCTCTGCGATCGCCGCGGTCTTGCGCAGCAACTCGAGGTCGAGCTGCACCTCCTCGACGATCCCCGGTCGGCGCACCTTGACGACGACCTCACGCCCGGTCGTCAGCAACGCCGAGTGGATCTGCGCGATCGATGCAGTGGCGAGCGGCGTCTCATCGATCGACGTGAAGTGCTCGAGCCCGAGCTCGCGGGCGATCACCTCGCGCAGCGGCCCGAAGGGCAGCGGCGCCACGTTGTCGGTCAGCTCGTTCAGCTCGTCGATATAGACGTCGGGCAGCAGGTCTGGCCGGGACGAGAGAAGCTGGCCGAGCTTGACGTAGGTGGTGCCGAGCTCCTCGAGACCGGCGCGAAATCGTCGCGCCTGGTCGCGAGTCGCGGGCTTGTCGCCGACGACGCCCACCTCGCGAAGAATCCGCAGCAGGTGCGTCCGCCTCGCAACGCGCGTCAGTTCGAGAGCACGGCGGATCTTTGCCATCGCACGGTCACGTGCCCGTGTCGCCTGCGTTGGAAACGAGGCGGCGGGTAGCGTGCGGGGCGTGAGCCGGCTGAAGTACGCGCTGCTCCTCCCCGTCCTGCTCGGTGCCGGCTGCGGTGCCGCGCCCAAGGAGCAGACGCAGATCGAGACCCCGACCCAGGCCCCGAAGCGCTTCGCGGGTGCGGAGCTCGCCCCGCCGCGGGCGGCCCCGCCGATCGCGCTCCAGGACGCGCGCGGCGCGCGAGTCACGCTGACCGGCCAGCGCGGCCGCTACGTGCTCGTCACCTTTCTCTACGTGCACTGCCCCGACGTCTGTCCGCTGATCGCACAGAACCTGAACCAGACGCTGCGCCAGCTCGGGCCCAAGCGCGACCGCGTGCGCGTGCTCGC
>JACDGR010000331.1 GCA_013821525.1 Actinomycetota bacterium | reverse complement strand
GATTGAACCCGGGTACCGAGGCGGTCAGTCCCTTGGCCGCCAGCTCGTACGACGGAGCCGTGTAGCGCCGCTCCCCTTGCGGGCCGCCGAGCTTCGAGTCGAGGGCGCGCGCGGCAGGCGAGGGCGAGCGCGCGGCGGCGGCGTCCACTTCGAGCTCTGCGCGCACGGCGTCCTGCTCGCACCAGGCTCGCAGCTCCTTCGGGTCGATGCCCACGTCGCGCGCCGCGGCTCCGATCAGGTCTGGATCGTCGAGCAGGCCGGCGTCCATGCGCCGAATGCGTAACCGTCGCAGCAGCGCATCGGCCTGCTCGGGTGCGTGCAACCGCGCAGCGACGAACGCCAGGCAGGCGGGCTCGGAGGAGGAGGCGCGAGGGTAGGGGGCTGGGTCGATCGGCATTCCGTAGCGCCGCTGCAACCCGGGCGCACCCGCGGCCAGCTTCTCGGCCTCGCCCTCTTCGCGCGTCAACACGATCATGCGCGTCGTCCACTCGAGCTGATCGCCATAGCGCCAGCGCAGCTGCCAGCGGATCGGCTCGGCTGAGAACGCGAACGGGCAGGCCGGATCCGTGAAGTGCGCGACCGCGACCGTCATCGAGCTGGCCGGCGCACGACCATGGCGCGAGGCAGGTCGTTCAGCATCCGCCCGCCACCCTCCGCGCAGACGACGACGTCTTCGATGCGGACACCGAAGTGGCCGTCCCAGAGGATCGACGGCTCGTTGGTGAACGTCATGCCTGCTTCGAGGACGGTGTCGTCTTCCTCGGAGATGAACGGCTGCTCGTGCACGTCGAGTCCGATGCCGTGCCCCATGCGATGGCGGAAAGACGCACCGAGGCCGGCCTCCTCGATCGGCGCGCGGCACGCGGCGTTCACTTCGTGAGCGAGCGCGCCGGGTACCGCAGCGGCGCGGCCCGCTTCCTGCGCGATCAGCATCGCGCCGTAAACGCGCTCGTACTCGGGGTGCGGCTCGCCGCACACGATCGTCCGGCCGAAGTCGGAGCAGTACCCCGCGTGCACCGCGCCGAAGTCGAACATCACGGCCTCACCCTCCGCGATCGGCTCGAGCCCGCTCGCCATCGTCGAGTCGTGTGACTGCGCGTAGCCGTAGCTGAAGATGTGCGTCGGAAACGACGGCGTGCGCGATCCGCGCAACCGGAGCTGATGCTCGACCTCTTCCGCGAGCTGGGCCATGGTCACACCCGGCTCGACCTTCGGCGTGCTCGCACGCATCGCGTCGTCGCAGATGCGTGCCGCGATGGTCATCAGCTCGAGCTCGCGCTCCGACTTGACACGGCGAAGCTCGTTGACCTGCGGCGTGGCGTTGATGAGCTGCGCGCCGGGTAGCGCAGACTGCAGCTCGAGGACGGTCTCGCCCGGCGTGCGCGCTCCGATTCCGAGCGTACGCACGTCTCCGAGCTCGGCCACCGCCCCGCGAAAGAGGGCGCGCCCATCGGCCGTCTCACCAACCGTCACGAGGTGCTCGGGCTCGTCTCCCCAGAGGTGGAAGACGACGAACATCCGCGGCAGCACGTAGAGCGGCTCGCGCCCCGGCGCGATCAGAGCGCCGGTCACCCAGCCGTGCGCATACGCGGTCTGGCCGAAGCTCGGCAGATCTCGCTCGAGCCCCGTCAGGTACTCCAGATCGGAGGATGGGGGCAGGAAGAGTGCCCCGATCGCCTGCGCCTCGAGGCGCTCGGCGAGGCGGTCGCGGCGCGCTGCGTACTCGGTCTCCGGGATCTGCTCGTTCATCGGCCCGGCAGATCATGCCCGGGGAATGCTCGGGTCGCACCGCTCGTTTAGTTGTGTACGCAATGAAGCTGTGTCTCTTGACGACTTGAGAGGAACCACTGTGAACGCATCCATCCAGCCCGCAACGACGGTCTCGACCTTCACCTGCTCGTCGTGCGGCGCGACGTACGAGTTGCGCTCGACCGTCTCCGGCCAGGCGCTCGACGTCTGCGCCAACTGCCACCCGGCCTACACCGGGCGCGAGCGCACGGTTGCGACGGGCTCGCGCATCGTGCAGTTCGAGCAGCGCCTCGCCAAGCAGCGCCGGCTCGCCCGCGCGAGCGCCTAGCCACTCTCCTCAGCGGATCGCTTCCTCGGTCTCCGGGTCGAAGAAGTGAATCCGCTCGAGGTCGAGCGACACCGAGGTGACGCCGCCGGCAGTCGCGGTCGTGCGCGGGTCGAAGCGGCCGATCAGCTGGTTCGCGCTCGAGAGCTGGTCGCGACCGGCGACGTCGTCCGCGTCGCCCGTGAACGACGACACGTCCTCCGTGCGCACTGCCCCGCCGACCGGCTCGAAGTGCGCGATCACCTCGGAGCCCATCGACTGGGCCAGTGAGATCTTCGCATCGAAGAGGTGGCGGCCCTCGGTCGACGCTTCGTGGGCCGCGTCGGCAAAGGCCTCCGGACGCATCCCGACGAGCACCTCCCGGCCCTCGTAGGCCTGTAGCGCAGGCGCGCTGTCCCGCAACGGAAGCACGAGCCCGCCGGCCGTGACGCTCCTGCCGGTCAGCGTGCCGCGCACGATGTTCATCGCGGGCGAGCCGATGAAGCTCGCAACGAACAGGTTCCGCGGCCGGTCGTAGAGCGCGTTCGGCGTATCGAGCTGCTCGATCCGACCGTCGCGCATCAGCGCCACGCGGTCGCCCATCGTCATCGCCTCGGACTGGTCGTGCGTGACGTAGAGAGTCGTCGTCTTGAGCTCCTGGTGGAGGCGCGCGATGTAGGCGCGCATCTCGACGCGCAGCTTCGCGTCGAGGTTCGAGAGCGGCTCGTCCATCAGGAACGCCGCGGGCTTGCGCACGATCGCGCGCCCCATCGCGACGCGCTGGCGCTGACCGCCGGAGAGCTGGCGCGGCTTCCGCTCGAGGAGGTCACCGATCCCGAGCATGTCCGCCGCGAACTTGACGCGACTCGCCGCTTCTTCCTTCGGCACCTTCGCGAGGCGCAGGGGAAAGCCCATGTTCTTGCCGACGGTCATGTGCGGGTACAACGCGTAGTTCTGGAAGACCATCGCGACGTTGCGGCTGCGTGCGGGCACGTCGTTCACCACCTGGTCGCCGATCGAGATCGTGCCGCCGCTCATCTCCTCGAGGCCGGCGACCATGCGCATCATCGTTGTCTTGCCGGAGCCGGAGGGGCCGACGAGGACCATGAACTCACCGTCTCCGACGTCCATCGTCACGTTGTCGACGGCGACTGTGCCGTCTTCGAAACGCTTCGTGACGTCGGCGAACGCGATCTCGGCCATGGAGCTCCTCCTAGAGCTCGACCCTTGACGGGGTCGAGACGTTGTGTGAGATTGCAGCCACTGTAATCGTTCTCAGTAACCGATTTCAACACGTGAGCGAACCTCTCGAAGAAGCAGTCGCCCCGACGTTGGCCGAAGTGGCCCGGCTGGCGAACGTCTCGGTTGCCTCGGCCTCTCGCGCCCTGAACGGGATCGGCACCCGGCCGGAGACCCTGTCTCAGGTGCTCGCTGCGGCGGAGAGGGTGGGGTACGTCCCGAACGCCTCCGCGCGCTCACTGCGCTCGAAGCGCACGGGGCAGATTGCCTTCGCCATGCCTGACGTCTCGAACCCGATCTACGCCTCGATGGTGCGCGCGATTCAGACGACGGCGCACAGGCGCGGCTGGCGGCTCGTGCTGCATTCGACCGGCGCGGATGCGGACGAGGAGCTGGGGATCCTGCGCGACCTGCGACGTCATTTCGTCGATGGGCTGATCCTCGTACCCCTGAACGTGACCGAGGCCCACCTCGAGGAGCTCGCCCGGGCAGCAGCACCGGTCGTCGTGATCGGGAGCATCCCGAAGGACACACCCGTCGACACCGTTGGGGCTGACTCGCGCCACGGCGCGGCGCTCGCCGTCAAGCACTTGCACGGTCTCGGTTGCACGCGCATCGGCCTCGTCAACGGCCCGGTGAAGACGACTCCGGGTGCCGCGCGGCGACTCGGGTACCTCGACGGTCTCCGTGCCGCGAAGCTCGATCGCAACGACGAGCTATGCGAGGC
>JACDGR010000330.1 GCA_013821525.1 Actinomycetota bacterium | reverse complement strand
CACTCACACTCGTCGCCGCCAGCGGGCGAAGACGTCCTCGACGTCGGCGTGCCGTTCGCGCGGGGCAAGCACGAAGAGCCGGTCGCCGGGCTCGATCACCGTGCTGCCCCGCGGTGGAATCGACACGTCGCCGCGCTCGACGACGGCAACGATCGCGCTTCGCGGCAGGCCGAGCTCGCGTACGGCTGAGCCTGCGATCGCGTGGTCGGGTGAGACAGTGAAGTGGACGAGCGCCAGGTTGCTGCGCGTGCCGAGCTCGATCGGCGCCTCGGTAGCAGGCGGTGTCGCTGCGAGCAGCCCGAGGCGACCGGCAACCCATTCGAGCGTCGTGCCCTGCAGGATCGTCGAGATCAGAACGATGAAGAACACCGCGTTGAAGATGGTGTTCTCGTCCGGGACGTTGGACGAGAGAACGAACGTCGCCAGCACGATCGGGACTGCGCCTCGCAGACCGGCCCAGCCGAGGAGCAGGCTCGTTGCGTGTGAAGCCGCTGAACGCAGTCGACGCGAGGACCGCGGCCGGGGCGGATGATCGCTACGAGGACGAGTGCGAGCCCGAGCCCGGCGAGAGCAACGGAGCCGGGCGGCTCGGGAACACGAGCAGGCCGAGCACGATGAAGAGGCCCACCTGGGCGAGGAAGGCAAGCCCCTCGTGGAATGCGACGAGTTGTCGCCGGTACCGCGACGGCGTGCTGCCGACGGCGAGGCCGACCAGGTAGACCGCGAGGAACCCGCTTCCGCCCATCACGTCAGCCGCGCCGAACGACACGGCCGCGAGTGCGATCAAGGCAGCGCCTGCGAACGGGCCGATCGACTGCGGCAGGCGTCCGAAGATCCAGCCCGCCGCTGCACCGAGCGCCGCCCCGACGAGCAGGCCGATGCCGATCTGGCGGACGACGAGCAGCGCGAGCTCGGGGAACCCGTTGCTGTTCGGATGCTCGATCCAGGCGATCAGCCCGAGCGTGAGCGCGATCGCCATCGGATCGTTGCCGCCCGACTCCGCTTCGAGGGTGCGCGCGATCCGGCGGCGAATGTGCGTCGAGCGCAGCGTCGCGAAGACCGCGGCGGCATCGGTCGACGAGACGACGGCGCCCAGCAGCATCGAGTCGAGCCATGACAGGCCGAAGAACACGTACGCGGCGACGCCGGTGAGGAGCGTGCTGACGACGACGCCGACGGAACTGAGCAACGCTGCCGGCACGACGACCTGGCGCAGGCGGCGCCACGACGTCTGCAGCCCGCCCTCATAGAGGATCAGCGCCAGGCCGACTGTGCCGACCTCGCGCGCCAGTTGCGCGTCGTTGAACTCGATCCCACCGGGGCCGTCCGAGCCCAGCACCATGCCGAGCGCGAGGAACGCGACCAGCACCGGCAGTCCGGTGCGGGCCGCGCCGAGCGCGACGGCGATGCTCGCTGCGAGGATCGCACCGACGAGCAAGAGCATGAGGCCGACGTCCATGCCCCATCTTGCTCGTGCGAGGGCGCGGCACGCGGTATAAGTCGGATCTGAGGATGGCCAGTCACGCCACAACCCCCGGCCGCCGTGTCTGGGCGACGATCGCGATCGTCAGCCTCCTGTGTTCGATCGTGGCCGGCGCGGGGTCTGCCGCCTCGCGGGTTGCGACGCCGCCGGTCTCGTTCACCGGAACCTACGTCGTCACGTTTCGGGTCACCAACACGACTGGGTTCAAGCCGACGACGTGGATCTACGGCGTCGTTTCGGCGTGTACCCGCCCCTGCAAAAGCGTCTCGTTCCACCAGCGGCTCGCGAGCGAGACGTCGTGGCGCTCGTTCGTTCTCACCTACAACTGGTCGGGAAGTGCGTACGAGATCACCCCGCGTGTCCAGAAAGGCATGTCGGACTGTCGCGGGACGAAGGGTGCCGCGGTGAAACGTGGGTACGACGTTGTGAGCACGCAGACCTTTCGCCCGACGCGGGTGGTGAACGGCCGCGCGGTCGCGTTCTCTGGACGCGGACTCGATGCGTACAAGGTGAACGATCGAGGGCGCCGCGGCGGTTGCACCGCAGGCGCGTACACGTTCGCCCTCAGCGGCAAGTCGCAATGAGCGAGTGCCACAGGGGGCGCGGGCTCACGTCTTCGAGCGGTTGACCTCCTGGACGAGCCAGACGTTGCCGTCGGGATCCTTGAACGAGCAAAACGTGTTGTATTTGGCGCGCTGCGGATCGGGGCCAGGGGTCTGGCCACCTGCAGTGAAGTGGAACAGCTCGCTCACCTCGATCTTCCGCTCCACCAACTCGGCTCGCGCCGCCTCGATGTCCGCGACGACGAGATGGAGGCCCTTCATCGAGCCGGCGCTGTCCTGCGCCATCGTCCCGAACGCGATCGAGCAGGCCGAGCCGTGCGGGGTTGCCTGCACGACCCGGAAGCTCTCGCCGGCCCGGTGGTCGACATCCAGGTTGAAGCCCAGCTGGTCGATGTAGAACGCTTTCGCGCGATCGATATCCGACACGGGAACGGTGACGAGCTCGAGCGTCCAGTCCAAATCTGCCTCCTCAGGGGCGCGGGTTCCCGCGCATGATGCCGGTGGAGCGTCTGCGCAGCATGAGGAGGCGGCCGGCGATCCCCGCTGCGAAGACGATCACCCCGGCGACCACCGACGAGAGCGGCAAGGTCGCCACGAGCGTGAGGCACGCCGCGAAGCCGACCGCCTGGAGCGCACGCGGGAACCGCCGATGCGCGGTCTCCTGTGTGAAGGCTGCGGCGTTCGCAACCGCGTAGTAGACGAGCACCCCGAACGACGAGAACCCGATCGCACCGCGCAGGTCGGAGGTGAGTACGAGCACGGTCACGACAAGCGCGACCGCGAGCTCTGCGTGGTCCGGGACGCCGGTCGTCGGGTGCACAGAGGCAAGCCAGCGCGGGAGGTCGGCGGTGCGCGCCATCGCGAGGGTCGTGCGGCCAAGGCCTGCGATCAGGGCGAGCAGCGAACCGAGGCTTGCGACCGCTGCGCCAATCTGGACGACGCGGCTCGCCCACTCGGCTCCGACAGCATCGACCGCCGTCGCGATCGGCGTCGTCCCAGCACCTAGCCGCGCGGGGCCGGCCGCAAGCAGTACGGCGACCGCGACCACGAGATACACCGCAACCGTAACCGCGAGGGCGATCAGGATCGCGCGTGGAATGGTGCGCCCCGGGTCGAGCACCTCCTCGCCGAGCGTCGCGACACGCGCGTAGCCCGCGAATGCGAAGAAAAGCAGTCCTGCGGACTGGAGCACGCCATATGCGCCGCCGGAGCCGAGTGCAGAGAGGCTCCCGAGGTTCGCGCTGTGTGCGTCGCCGCTCGTTGCGATCGCAGCGACGACAACGGCGAGGGCAAGGATCGAAACCGCGACGAGGATGCGTGCGAGCGCGGCGGTGCGGGTGATCCCGCGGAGGTTGACAGCGGCGAGCACGAGCACCGCGAACGCTGCAACGGCGCGTTCGAGCCAGCGGGGCCCGTCGATTGCGTAGGCCGCGAAGGTGAGTGCCATCGCTGCGCACGACGCTGTCTTGCCGACCACGAAACCCCAGCCCGCAACGAAGCCCCACCACTCGCCAAGACGCTCGCGACCGTAGACGTACGTCCCCCCGGAGGTCGGATACTCCGCGGCGAGCTGGGCAGACGCGGTCGCGTTGCAGTAGGCGACGCCCGCAGCCAAGACGAGCCCGATCAGGAGTCCCGTGCCTGCTGCGGCCGCCGCCGGCCCGAACGCGGAGAAGACGCCTGCCCCGATCATCGAGCCGAGCCCGATGACGACCGCGTCGCGCGTCCCGAGCCGCCGGGTGAGCGCGCGCGACTCTGTCACATCGCGGCAGCGACGCGCGTGGCTGCGGCCGCGAGGTCGTCGTCGGGAAGGTTCGGCAGGGCGTCCTCCCAGAGCGGCAGCATCATTCCGGTTGCATCGAGCATCCCGAGCGGCCGAGGGATCAGCCAGACGTGAAAGTGTGCTCCGCCGTCGCCCCAGCGGTACAGGTGAACGCGCCCGACGCCGCCGAGGGCCAGGATCGCGCGCTCGGCGCGTCCGACGACGCCC
>JACDGR010000019.1 GCA_013821525.1 Actinomycetota bacterium | reverse complement strand
GCCCCGTTTCGGGCGGCCGAACTCCGCAAAGAAACGGCGATAGTCCGGCCGTCGAAGACAGTCAGACGGTGAAAGCCACCGATCGTTCCCGAAAGGACTCCACGTGCCCGACCTCGTCCTCTACACCCTCGTCTCGCTCGACGGCGCGACCGACGACCCGCACCGCTTCTTCCCCGAGACCGGCGACAAGCACGGCGCGCCCGTCTTCGACGCAGAGTTGGAACGCCTCGAGGGAGAGATGATCGCCCGCCAGAGTGCTGTGCTCCTCGGGCGCCGCACGTACGACCAGTGGGCGCGCTACTGGCCCACGTCTGACGAGCAGCCGTTCGCTGACTTCATCAACGCGGTCCCCAAGTACGTTGTCACCTCGGCACCGCTCGCCGCTGACTGGGCGAACGCTCGGGCAGTCTCGGGTCCGCTCGCAGAGGTCGTCGCGAACGCGAAGGCGCACGCGGATGGGGACGTAGGTGTCCACGCGAGCATCACGCTCGCCCAGTCGCTGCTCGCCGAAGGGCTGGTCGACGAGCTGTGCCTCGCCGTCGGACGCGTGCTCGACCCCGTCGGTCCTCGCCTGTTCGCCGGTCTACAGACGCTTCGCGAACTGGAACTGCTCGAGGCGGCACCGACCTCGAGCGGCAGCGTTTGGCTTCGCTACCTGGTCAGGCGGGATCGAGAGGCGTAGAGTCGGTTGCCCCACCGAAAGAGAGGCCACGGATGGCTATCGGCATTCGGATCAAGCTGCCGGGAATCACGCAGGAAGAATTCGACAAGGGGCACGATCACATCAACCCCGATCGCACACCACCGAACGGACTCCTCTTCCACTCATCCGGTCCGATCGACGGTGGTTGGGGGATCATCGACTTCTGGGAATCACGCGCGGACTTCGACGCCTTCGCATCCCGCATACCGGAAGGGTTTTCCGCAGCGGGCGTCCAACCGCAAGGCCCGCCGGACGTCAAGGAGTTTCCGGTGCACGAGATGATCTCCGCCTAGAGTAGAGGCTTGATGCGAAACGCACGCGCAGGCACGCAGTTCACATCAAGCCTCTAGTACAGCCCCTCGCGTTTCCGGTACCGCTCGACGCGCGCACGTTCGTACTCGTCGACGTCCAAGGTGGGATCGCTGACGGCTTTCAGCATCTGACCGGTTGTCGGCATCTCCTGCGGATCGACGCGCCTGTCGGGGTTCCAGAGATCCGAGCGGATCAACGCCTTCGAGCACTGCGTGAACGCCTCTTCGACGGTGATCACGAGCCCGAGGCGCGGCGTCTTGCCTTCGACCGCACTGCCTTGGAGCAGGTCGGGGTCGTCCGTGATCCGCGCGCTGCCGTTGACGCGGAAGCTGTCTCCGACCCCTGGCACCAGGAAGATCAGCGCGACCCGGCCGGTCGCGAGAACGTTCGTCAACGTGTCGGCAATCTTGTTTCCCGGTCGATCCGGGACCAGCAGGGTGTGCTCGTCGAGAATGCGCACGAATCCTGCGGGGTCGCCGCGCGGCGATACGTCGAGCGCTCCGTCCGCCGAGGAGGTCGCGATGCAGAGAAACGGCGAGCGAACGATGTACTCACGGAAAATGTCGTTCAGCCGGTCGGCGACCTTTCCGGCGACAAGTTTCGTCGGTGAACCGATCACTTCCCGGAGCTCGGATTCGGTCTCGATCACGCCCAAGACGATAGCCACGGGAAGACGCTCTATGACCGCCTAGGATCGTGTCCTCTCGGGCAAAGCGCTGCACCCAGTCGAAAAGGGGTTTTCAATGAGTGACTACGCAATCGTGCACGTCGATGACATCGCAGAGCACGACGACGGCCAGGTGCCGATGCGGCCCGTTCGCCATCACCTGGGCATCACGGGGTTCGGCATCAATGCCTGGGTTGCGCGGAACGCCGGCGACCGAATGGTTCCCGAGCACCAGGAGGCGAACGAAGCCGAAGACGTTGCCGATCGCGATGAGGAGCTGTACCTCGTGGTGCGGGGACGGGCGACGTTCGAGCTCGATGGTGAGCGCAAGGATGCAACGGTGGGCACGTTCGTCTTGGTGAAGCCGCGGGTCAAGCGGACTGCGTTTGCCGAGGAGGCTGGAACGGTGATCGTGACCGTCGGCGGGACGCCGGGCAAAGCGTACAACCCGGTTGGCTGGGAGCTCTGGTACCCGCTGCGGCGCTTGTACGAAGCGGGCGAGTACGCGCAGGTCGTCGAGCGTGGACGCGAGCTGATCGATGTGAACGCGCCGAATGCGCTGCTCTCATACAACGTCGCCTGCTGCGAGAGCCTCACCGGCCACACGGCGGACGCGCTGAGGCATCTGCGGACGGCCGTCGAGCTCTCGGACATGTTCCGCGACTACGCGCGCAACGACTCCGACCTCGATGCGATCCGCGCCGAACCTGCCTTCGGGGAGATCGTCGGGCCGGCCGCCGCCAACTGAGACGCTTCGCGGCTGTCCCCGAGGTGGTCTGGTCTCTCGCGCTGCTCCTGGTCGCCGTGGCGCTGGAGTGCGCCGGGGCGCCAGCTGACCATCCGGCGCACTCAGCTGGCGGTCAGGCCGACCGACGCTAGTTCCCCCAGAGCGGGCGAACCTCGATCGTCCCCATCTCCGCGTTCGGATGTGCTGCGGCGATCTCGACCGCCTCCTCGAAGCTGTCGCACTCGATCAGGTCGAACCCGCCGATCGCCTCCTTCGTCTCGACGAACGGGCCGTCGGTGACGAGTGTCTTTCCGTCACGAACGCGCACCGAGCGCGCCCGCCGTGCCGGAGCGAGCTGGTCGCCGATCTTCCAGATCCCGCGCGCCTGCAGGTCGTCGACCCAGGGGAACCCCTCCTCTTTGCCGCTCGGAGCTCCCGGCTCGGGCTCGGTCAGCGCGTTCATGCGTCCGGTGTCCCAGCAGACAAGCAGCAGATACTTCATGTGGTTCTCCTCCTCGTTTTGGAACGTGCGTTACCCATGGATGACGAACGCCGACGGCCGGGATCGACATCTATCGCACGCTGAAGTGAAAAGGGGGGAGTCGGTTCAGCGCTTACGGACGGCACGGCGCAGGACCGGCTCGTACTCCGCGAGGCCAGGGCGGTAGAGCCGAGCCTCCGGGCCGGCAGCGATGCCGACGCGCTCCGGGATGACGCCCCAGATCGGAACGTTCTCGGCCTTCCACCACGCAATCGTCTCTTCGAGGTCGTTCGTGCCGAGGCGCGCAGCCGAGATGACGATCCCGCGCGGGGTGCCGGCTGGAATCATCTCGAGCGTCACGACGACGCGTGGGAACTCGACACCGCCGGCGCGGGTCGGGATCACGACCGCGTCAGCCGCATTGATCGCCGACTGCACGAGGCGCTCGTCGCCCGGGGGCGTGTCGATGATCGCCGTGCCCTCGTGGCGGGCCATGGCGCGGGCGAGCATCCGCTCGGAGGGCGCTTCGAGAACCGTGACGCCCTCGATTGGCCGCTCCTCGAGCCATTCCGCCGACGATGCCTGCCGGTCTGCGTCGATCAGCAGCACCGGGTCGTGGCCCTTCTCGACCGCGATCGCGGCCAGGTAGACGGCGGTCGTGGTTTTGCCGACCCCGCCCTTCAGATTCGTGACGACGACATTCATCGAACGGCGGAGTCTAGAGGCTCGAGCGGATCGCCTACGGGAGGGGGAGCCGACCTGCGCCGGCGAGGCAGTCGGCCAGGTAGAGCGCCGTGCCGGGGTCACCCGTCCAGAGGCTGTGGCGCCCGTGTCCGTGCCGGGTTCGGGCCTCCATCACCTGGGCGGCCGCGTGCATCGCGAAGCGACGCGCCCGGCTGAGCCACCGCTCGTCGCCTGTCTGCTCGAGGAGCGCCAGGAACGCGTAGCCGTTGCCGGCCGTCCCGTGGCAGAGATTCGCGCCCTTCCGCAGCGGACCGGCCCGCCAGGTCAGCTCTCCGGCTCCGAGAGCAAGGTCGTCGTCGAGCCACGGAGCGAGCGTCGCGACCATCCCAGGTGCGCCGTGGCACCACTGCGTGCGGATCTGAGGGGTGCCGCCCTGCCTGAGCGGACCTGGCCCCGGCGGCCAGTTGACGAGCCCGTGCTCCTCGACAGCCAGCCTGCGAAGCGTTACGGAGAGGTCGCCGAGACCACCGAGTGCGAGGGCGACGCCTGCAAACCCATGGGCCGGGCCGAGAAGCTGCGATGTCTGCCCGTAGAGCTGCTGTGTCCAGAGGCCGTTCACGTCGCGCTGCGCGCGTAGCCACTCGATGCTTGCTGTCACGTCGAGGCCGAGCTCTCGCCCGGCAAGGATCGTGCCCGGGCTGCCCCACATCAGCTCGCAGCGCACGTCGCGCTCGTTGGCGGAGATCAGCTCGGCGAGGCGCTCGAGGTTGGACGCCGAGGGCGCAAGCCGCTGCAGCACGAGCCGGATGCCGGTCTCGCCCATCCACAGGCTGCGCTCCGGGTCGTCGTCGGGAAAGTCCGGAGCCGCCTCGAGCGAGCGCTCGAGGTACGGGACGTAGTCGTGCCGCAGCTCGACATGACCCTCCTGTGCGAGGCGATGGAGGGCGGCGACGACGCCGGCGCCACCGAGGTAGACCGTGCGAAAGCGCTTGCCGTCGTCGCCCTCGTCTGCGTCGGCGGGGTGGACTAGCCACCCGTCGTCGAACGCCGACTCGGCATCGTCGACGATCGATGCGATCGCCGAGCGGACGGCCGTGGCGTTCCATGGCACCTCCGTGACCGTCTCGTGGAGTTCCGGCTCGAAGAGCATCGAGCGATCCTAATCGGCGGCAGCTGGATCCTCGAAAAACGTCAACCGGTTGCCGTCCGGATCGGTGAACGCCGCGGTCCGCAGATCGGCGGGGCCGGTGGCCGACATCGCGGGTGCGAGCTGAGCCGTGTCGCTGAGGACTTCCTCGAGATCGCGGACGGCGAGCGTCACGAGAGCATCTCCTGCACGCTCGGGGTCCTGCACCACATACAGCGACGCTCGTTCGGCGAGGTGCCACATCACCTCGCTCTCATCCGGCGTCGCGTCGGGCTCCCGACCGAGCAATCGGACGTACCAGGCACGCGCGTCGCGTCGAGGTCGGAGACGGGAACACCCGAGAAGAGATGCGTGATCTGCACGACGAGATCATGGCCGATCCAGGCGAAAACGACTCAAGCGAGGGCTGAGAGATGCCGATGAACGGGCGCATGGGACTCGATACGACACTGCTCGAGCACTGGACGGCCCAGCAAGAGGCGCGTGCACGCGCGCGCCGGCGGCTACCGCCGCGCTGGCTCGATGATCCGCGCGAGCAGATGGGCGAGGTCACCGACATGTACGTCGAGCTGTTCGCGAACGTCGAACGGGCGAAGCCGGTCGCGCTGCGCAGGACACCCGAGCACTAGCGCATCGTTTGAGGCTCAGCTGACGCCGAGCAGATCCACGACGAACACGAGCGGCTCGTGCGGCTTGATCACGCCGCCGGCGCCGCGCGCCCCGTAGGCCATCGCAGACGGGATCGTCAGCTTCCGCCGGCCGCCGACCTTCATTCCCGCGACCCCTGCGTCCCAGCCGGGGATCACCTGGCCCTTGCCGAGCTTGAACTCGAACGGCTGGCCGCGCTCCCACGAGGCGTCGAACTCCTCGCCCGTCGAGAACGACACCCCGACGTAGTGCACGGTCACCTTGTGACCGCTCGTCGCCTCGTCCCCGTCGCCGACCACGATGTCCTCGATCCCGAGCTCGAACGGAATGTCGCCTTCCGGCTTGACGATCTGTGGGCGTTCGGCGGCCATCCCGGAACAATAGAGGTGCGAGCCTCCGCGATACTGGATCGATGCTGCCCTTGCCCCCGGCGCGCCACCTCCTCCGTGCAAAGGACTTGATCGACGCGCGGTACCGCGAGCCGCTCGACGTGGCGGTGCTCGCACGGGCCGCGCACCTGTCGGTCGCGCACTTCAGTCGCGAGTTCCGCCGCGTTTTCGGAGAGACCCCGCATCAGTACCTCTTGACCCGGCGCCTGGAGCGCGCAGCAGCGCTTCTGCGGACGACAGACCGCTCGGTCGCCGACATCTGTCTGACCGTCGGCCTGCGGAGCGTGGGATCGTTCACGACCAGCTTCGGCCGCATCTACGGCAAGTCACCGACGGCCTATCGCGCGGACCCACCGGCGTCGACTCGCGCGCGCATCCCGACGTGCATCCAGCTCGTCTGGGCGAGGCCCAAGTCCAGCAGCTTTCGAGAAGACAGTCGGAGCGCGCCTCGCTAACGTCGCCCTCGACCGGCTACACGACTGAGAGGACGGCTTGATGCTGAAGCAACTGACCCACGTCAACGTCTGGGTGCACGACCAGGACGAGGCGCTCGCGTTCTACACCGAGAAGCTCGGAATGGAGCTGCGCGACGACGTCACCGTCCCGGAGATGGGGAACTTCCGCTGGCTGACCGTCGGCATCCCTGGGAACGACGACGTGGCCTTGACCCTGATGACGATTCCGGGCGCGCCGATGTTCGAAGAGGAGACGCAGGAGCAGCTCAAGTCGCTGCTCGCGAAGGGCGTTCTCGGCGGGCTCTTCTTCACGACGGACGACTGCCAGGGCACCTACGAGGAGCTGAAGGCGCGCGGCGTCGAGTTCGCGCAGGAGCCGACGCAGCAGCCGTACGGGCTCGACGCGGGGTTCCGCGACTCCTCCGGCAACCACATCCGGATGATGCAGACGCAGGACGCGCCGGCCGCCTAGGCGAACCGCGCGGCGGAGCGCGCCTTGCGACGTTCCGCCTCGACCTCACGATCCTTTGCAGGCGCTGCCGTGACGAGCTCACCGAGGAGCTCGCGGGTGGCGCCTGCAACGGCCTCGATGGCGCGGGCGAACGCTGCCTCGTTGACCTGCGACGGCTTTGTCATGCCGCTGACCTTGCGCACGAACTGGAGCGCAGCAGCGTTGACTTCGTCATCGGTGGTCGGAGGCGAGAAGTTGTAGAGAACCTTGATGTTGCGGCACATGCGCCAGAGTTTAGCGCGGCCGGTGGCCTCAAAAAGCGCTACGGCTTCGAGACGTCGAGCGAGAAGGTGCCCTGCCCGGAGACGCGGCGCACCTTCAAGGCCAAGGTGCGGGCACCGCAGATCGCGTATCGCACCGACGTGCCGCGTCCAAGGAGCGTCGCTCCCGCGTAGAGCTGCAACTGGAGCTTCGCCTTCGTCGGTGCGTGCAGACGAGCGGTGAACGCCCCGTCGAGCGGCGTCTTGACGATGAACGTGCGCACGACACCGTTGCCGAAGGATCCCGAGAGATGAGAGAGCGTCGGTCCGACCCACGGCGTGGTCACGTCCTGCTCGAGCAGAGTGAGCGCCGCGGTGTTCGGATAGAAGCTCCTGTCGACGATGTCCCAGCGGATGTTGGTCGCGCCGGCGCGTGTGAGGTTCAGCACACGGTAGGCCTCGGCAAAGGCCTCACCGGGATTCTCGGCGTACGAGGTGCCTTCGTTCCCGGGTGAGACGAGCCCGGCTGCGGCGCGCTTACAAATCTGCATGTACGACGACCACCGCTTCGTGCCGTACTCCTCCGCGCTGTATGGCGCGTCGTTGCGGTTGTTCGCGATGTGGTGGCCATACTCGTGCGCGACGATTTCCTGAGCGGGCGGAGCGTCGAGCTGATTGTCGGGCGACGCCTCGATCGTTTCGGAGTTCGGGTCGTAACAGGCGAGCGCGGAGTCGCCGCAGATCGTCTGCACCTCCGCGAGCGGAGCGAGGTCGAGGGTCAGCTTCGAGAGCTCAGGACCGTGGATCAGCGTGCCGAGATAGGTCGCCCAGGTCTGCGGCAAGGTGGGATCGACGGGATAGGCGTCGGAGACGTTGATCACGACGTTCGAGCCGTAGGAATCCCCGGTGGGGTAGGTGCCGCCCCAGGCGAGTGCTGCGGCCGGAAGGGCGAGCGCAAGGAAGACAACGATCGCGACGGCCCGTTTCACCCAGGCCAGAGTGCCGACAGAACCTAAGAACGGGGTTAAAGACTTGACTACGCTGACGGGCGGATGGCAACCGTCGAGCTCCACATGGTCTCCGACTCGACCGGCGAGACCGCCCAACGGCTCGTGCAGGCGCTCGAGGCCCAGTTCCCCGATCAGGAGTTCGAAGAGATCCGCCACCCGCGGGTCGAGAGCGTCGCCGACCTCCGCCTCGCGGTCGACCGGATGAAGGGCCGGTCGGCCGTCGTCATCTACACGCTCGTCGAGCTCGAGCTCCGCGAGTCGATGCGGACGCTCTGCCGGAGCGCGAAGCTCCACTACTGCGACCTGCTCGGCCAGCCGATTGACGCAGTCGCGCGAGTGTCGGGCCAGGCAGCGCGCATGAAGCCACGCGCTCGTCCGCCGCTGAACGACGCCTACTTCCGGCGCATGTCGGCGATCGAGTTCGCCGTCAAGTACGACGACGGCGTCGGCTCCGGCCTTGCGGATGCCGACATCGTCCTCGTCGGCGTGTCGCGAACATCGAAGACGCCGCTCTCGATCTATCTCGGATATCTCGGCTACAAGACGGCGAACGTGCCCCTCGTCAAGGGCATCGATCCGCCGCCCGAGCTCTTCTCGATCGACCAGAGCAAGGTCGTCGGCCTGACAATCGACGCGCAGCGTCTCTCCGAGATCCGCACCGAGCGCATCCGCTGGATGCGCGGCGACCGCAAGTACGCGGGACTCGTCGAGATCTACGACGAGCTCGAGTACGCGGGCACGATCCACCGCCGGCTCGGCTGCCCGGTGCTCGAGGTGAGCGAGCTCTCGATCGAGGAGATCTCGCACCGGATCATCCAGCTCGTCGCCCGCAGGCGCGCCGAAGGCACGTCCGTTCCGGCATGAAAGCGCAGGCATGAAGGCGAAGCCGCCCGTCCCAAGATGGCGCTGGGCCGTCTGGTACTCGGCGCTCGGTGCCGCGCTCGTGCTCTTCTACGGCCTTTTCACGCCGTTCTGGTTCGGCCTGCGCGCGCTCGCCTGGGTGGCGGAATTTCGCTCGCGCCGGAGCCGCAAGCCAGACCCCGCGGTTCACCCCCGGCCACACGGATAGATTCCCGCCCTAATGGCGGAGAGATACGTCTACGACTTCGATGAGCCGACGACCGGTGGCCGTGAGCTTTTGGGCGGGAAGGGGATCGGCCTCGCGGAGATGACGTTGATGGGTGTGCCGGTGCCGGCGGGTTTCACGATCACGACGGATGCGTGTCGTGCGTATATGCGTGAGGGGGATCTGCCGGCGGGTCTCGAGGACGAGGTCGACGAGCATGTGCGGCGGTTGGAGGAGCGGACGGGGAAGCGCTTTGGTTCGGATGACGACCCGTTGCTGGTCTCTGTGCGGTCGGGGGCGGCGGTCTCGATGCCGGGGATGATGGACACGATCTTGAACCTGGGGTTGAACGACGAGGCTGCGGAGGGTCTGGCCGCGCGCACCGAGAACGGGCGGTTTGCGTTCGATTCCTATCGCCGGTTGATCCAGATGTTCGGTGAGGTGGTGGAGGGGATCGACGGCCATCGGTTTGAGAGTGCGCTCGCTGCGTTGAAGGAGGAGCGGGGTGTGCAGCAGGACACCGATCTGACGGATGATGACTTGCGCGAGCTGGTCGAGACCTACAAGGAGATCTATCGCGACGGGTCGGGCTCGGAGTTCCCGACGGGCGCGCGCGATCAGTTGCTGCGAGCGGTGCGGGCGGTGTTCGCCTCGTGGGAGAACCCGCGTGCGCAGGTGTATCGGCGTGCGCATGAGATCGCGGATGATCTGGGAACCGCGGTGAACATCGTGCAGATGGTGTTCGGGAACAAGGGCGACCGTTCGGGAACCGGTGTTGCGTTCACGCGCGATCCGTCGACGGGGGAGTCGGGGTTGTACGGCGAGTTCCTGGCGAATGCGCAGGGCGAGGATGTCGTTGCGGGGATCAGGACGCCGCAGCCGATCGAGGCGATGCGCGAGACGCTGCCGAAGGCGTTTGCGCAGTTTGTGGAGACGATGGCGCGGTTGGAGGAGCACTACCGGGACATGCAGGACATCGAGTTCACGGTCGAGGACGAGCAGCTGTATCTGCTGCAGACGCGCTCGGCCAAACGCACCGCTGCGGCTGCGTTGAAGGCTGCGGTCTCGATGGTCGAGGAGGGCTTGATCTCGCGCGAGGACGCAGTCGGTCGGATCGACCCGGCCCAGCTCGATCAGCTGCTGCATCCCATGATCGATCCGAAGGCCGAGCTCGAGGTTGCAGCGCGGGGGCTGAATGCCTCACCCGGCGCAGCGAGCGGGGCGATCGTCTTCGACGCCGACACCGCGGTCGAGCGCGCGAAGCTCGGCCCGGTGATCCTCGTTCGCTGGGAGACGACTCCCGACGACATCCACGGGATGATCGCGTCGCAAGGGATCCTCACCGTGCACGGCGGCATGACGTCGCACGCAGCCGTCGTCGCACGCGGGATGGGCAAGCCCTGTGTCGCAAGCTGCGAGGAGCTCTCACTTGGCGAAGGCACCGCGAAGATCGGCGATCACAACCTGCAGGAAGGCGACGTGATCACGATCGATGGTGGTACGGGCCGGGTGTTCGTGGGTGAGGTGCCGCTGGTGCCGCCGCAGATCAACGACGACTTCGAGACGATCCTCGGTTGGGCAGATGTGCAGCGCCGGTTGAAGGTGCGCGCGAATGCCGATAACCCCGAGGATGCGATCCGGGCGCGTGCGTTCGGCGCGGAAGGGATCGGGTTGTGCCGGACGGAGCACATGTTCTTTGGTGACCGGCTGTCGGTGGTGCAGGAGATGATCCTCGCCGATACCGAGTCTGGGCGGCGGGCCGCGCTCGATCGGCTGCTGCCGTTCCAGCAGTCGGACTTCGAGGGGATCTTCGAGGCGATGGCGGGGTTGCCGGTAACGATCCGGCTGCTCGATCCGCCGCTCCATGAGTTCCTGCCCGACGAGCAGGATGCGACCGACGAGAAGATGCGCACGCGGATCCGGGCGCTCAAGGAGGCAAATCCGATGCTTGGCAGCCGCGGCTGCCGGCTCGGTCTGATGTATCCGGAGATCTATGAGATGCAGGTGCGCGCGATCGCCCGCGCCGCGAAGGCGGTGCTCGATCGAAGCGGTGACGTGCCACTCGTCGAGGTGATGCATCCGCTCGTCGGCTTCCGCGAGGAGCTCGCGCGGCTGCGCGACCTGACCGAGTCGGTCTGGGAAGAGGAAGCGCCCGGTCTCGATCACCTCGTCGGCACGATGATCGAGGTACCTCGTGCCGCGCTGCGCGCAGATCAGGTCGCCGAGGTCGCCGACTTCTTCTCCTTCGGCACCAACGACCTCACCCAGACCACGCTCGCCTTCTCACGCGACGACGCAGAGGGCAAGTTCCTGACGCGCTACCTCGAGGACGGCGTGCTCGAGCGCAACCCGTTCGAGGTGCTCGACATCGAAGGCGTCGGTGACCTGATGCGGATCGCTGTCGAACGCGGCAGGGCAACAAAGCCCGAGATCAAGCTCGGCATCTGCGGCGAGCACGGCGGCGAGCCCCGCTCGATCGCGTTCTGCCACGAGCTCGGCCTCGACTACGTCAGCTGCTCACCGTTCCGCGTCCCACTCGCACGCCTCGCAGCCGCCCAGGCGGCGCTGCGGGAGAGCGGCGCCGGGTTCTACGCCGCCGCCGGCGGCTGATCCGGGCGACCGCGTTTGCCGAGTGCGGGTCACGGGGAACTGCGCAGCATGCAAATCGATAAGAACTTCATCATCAGCGAGCTGGAGAAGCAGGGGAAGAGCGAGCACGTTCAGAAGGCGCTTGCGGAGCTGCCCGACAAGGTCGACCACGAGCAGCATGCGCAGATGCTCGAGAAGTTCGGACTCGACCCGGGCAAGCTCGCCGCCGACGCAGCGAAGAAGGGCTTGAGCAGCCTGTAGAGATCCAACCTGCGCGCGCCGTGGTCGCGGCGCGCACAGGTTATGCGTACCCGCGGACCTTGGTGTACGTGATCGCGAGACTGATCACGACGACCGCCGCAGTCGCGGCAATGCTGAGGAGAGGCGAGCGGCGGGTGTTCAGCAGCATCCACATCAGCGCGACGCCCCCGATCAGCCCGCCGATGTGTCCGCCGACCGAGATCGAGTTGGAGAGCGCGAAGGTGAAGACGAGGTTGAGCACGATCAGCCCGGCGATCTGACCGCCGGTCGAGATGTGCCGCCGCCGCTCGAGCACGAAGAGCGCGCCCAGGATTCCGAAGATCGCGCCGGAGGCGCCGACGGTGACGCTGTTCGGGCTGAGCCAGATCGCGCCGGCAGACCCGGCGATCCCCGAGCCGAGGTAGAGCAGCGCGAACCGCCAGCGGCCGATCACCTGTTCGAGCAAGGTGCCTGCGAAGAAGAGCGAGTACATGTTGACCGCCAGGTGGAACGGGCCGTAGTGGAGGAACGCCGCGGTGATCAGCCGCCACCACTCGCCCTGGGCCACCCCGACGAGCTGGGCGCCGGGGACGCTGACGTGGGCTGGAACAGTGCCGACGCCGCCGGGCACGTAGGCGCCCGAGGCGAAGAGGGCTCCGTGCTCGAAGATCCAGTTGCCCGTGCCGCTCAGAGAGCCGCCGCTTGCCAGCTCGACCGCAAAGACGGCGACGTTGATCGCGATCAACGCCAGCGTGACGGCGTTGACGCGGCCCGAGCCGATGCCGGTCGCGGCACGCTGTACCGGTGCGGTCACCTTGCCGATTCCCTGCGGCTTGCCGGAATGCTCCGGGCAGCGGATCCCGACCGGTGCCGGGGTCATGCACTCGTAACAGATCGGGCGTCCGCATTCCGAGCAGGAGAGCCCGGTCTCGCGGTCGGGGTGGCGGTAGCAGTAGCGCGGCTCTTGCATCGGGCTAGCGTATCGGCGTGCGCGTCGTCGTTCACTCCCTCCACGTCTGATCGAGCACTTCGGCTCGGCGGGGTTCGAGCACCGACGCGTCGCGCTCGGCCGAGAGCTGCAGATCTCGCTCGCGCAGCTCGACGGGGTGATCGGCGGCCACGATGCCGCCTCAGAGCAGCTGCTCGTCGTGATTTCCGGGCGCGTCGAGGTGGCGAGCCGCGAGGAACGCGCAGAGCTCGGCGTATTCGAGGCGGTCAGGTGACGGGAAGGAGAATGGCACGAGACGCGTTCTCTGGAACCGTCAGTCCTCTTATTGGTGGAAGGAGACCTTTAGATGAGCGAAGCGGAGAACCTGTACGGCGATGAGCACGTCCGCCGTTACCGCGAGACGGGCGGCGAGGTCGGGCACATCTGGAAGGAAGGCTCGACGGTGCTGCTGCTGACGACGAAAGGTCGCAAGACCGGTGAGGACCGGACGACTCCGTTGATCTACGCGCAGGATGGCGACCGTTATGTGATCGTCGCCTCGAAGGGCGGCGCGCCGGAGGATCCCGGCTGGTACCGCAATCTCGAGCAGACGCCCGAGGTCGAGCTGCAGGTGCAGGACGAGGTCTTCAAGGCGCGGGCGCATACCGCCGACGCGAGCGAGCGCGAGCCGTTGTGGGAGAAGGCGAACGAGGTCTGGCCGCACTACGCCGAGTACGCGAAGAAGACCGACCGCGAGATTCCGGTCGTCGTGCTCAAACGCGAGTAAGCGCGTAAGGCGAGAGATCTACAACGTTCTGCCGACGGTCTGGCCGAGGTAGACCGCGACGATTCCAAGTGCGACGCTCCCGCCGATGTATGCGGCTGCCGTCAGGAGGTCGCGTGCGTCGACGAGGCTGAGGCCTTCCTGCGCGAAGGTCGAGAAGGTCGTGTAGCCGCCGATCACACCGACGACGAGGCCGACGCGGATCCAGGCCGGCAGGTGCTGGCGGTCGATCAGCGTTGTCGAGATCAGCCCGATCAGGAAGCAGCCGCTGAGGTTGATCGCGAAGGTCGCCCACGGGAAGACCGAGTCGCTGCGGCCCTCGATCAGGCGGTCGAGCAGGTAGCGGGCGGAGGCTCCGAGAGCTCCGCCGAGGGCGACTCCGAAAATTACGGGCATGGCGACTCCTTTGGTCGAGACAGGAGCCATCAGCTGTCCCGTTTCCACGGTCGGCGGTCGAAGGCGAGCCCCATCGCCCGGATGTAGAAGGAGAATAGGTGGGTGGCCGACGGAGCGCGCGCGCGTATTGTCGACTCGTGCCGACCGACCGCCTGATCTTGATCGCCGCCATCTTCATGGCGATCGGGGTCGTCTGGGGCATTGCAGAAGGAGCGTGGGCGCAAGCCGGTGTCGGCGTGGTCGGAATAGCTGCGGCCCTGGGGCTGCTGCTCTGGCAGCGGAAGGGCTCCTAGACAGCGAGCATCAGGCCCGGCGCTAGGTCCGGCGCTTTGCCACGAACGACCAAGCCGCCGTCATCGCAACCCCGACCGCCGCAAACACGTTCGTCGTGGCACACGTTCGACACACCCCGCAGCAGGCTTGAGCCGCCGGGGCCAGATCCGCAGCCTTGTTCAAGACCGGAAGCGTCTTCATCTGAGCGCGGTCGAACATCACCCGAGAGTGTAACCCGTCATTTGCGCCTGATTCGGGGATTTGTGCAGACTTGGTAACTATCCCTTGACAGGGGGTAAGATTCATGAGAGAATACCTCCATGGCCGACCGCAACAATCCGACAAGGGGCAGGGCTTCCGAATCCACGTACTCCCTCATGGAGTTCATGGCCGAGTACCCAGACGATGCCGCCTGCCTGGACTTCCTCTGGCGTGAACGCTTCGCCCCTGACGGCCACACGGCGCATTGCAAGAAGTGCGACCAGCCGCGCCGCTTCTACCGGGTGAAGGATCGCCCGTCCTACGACTGCGGCCATTGCGGCCACCATCTGAACCCGCTCGCGGGGACGATCTTCCACAAGTCGTCCACGTCGCTGCATCTGTGGTTCTTCGCCATGTACCTGATGACGAGCACTCGATGCGGGATCTCTGCCAAGCAGCTGGAGCGCGAGCTTGGCGTGACGTACAAGACCGCATGGAGGATGGTCAACCTGATCCGCAACCAACTCATGTCCGACGACGTAGAGGGGCCGCTGTCCGGTTCCGTCGAGGTCGATGAGACGTGGCACGGCGGCAAGATGCGGCATTCGGATCGTCGCAAGGCCGCTGAGCGCGGTATGAAGCACGGCCCGCACGTGAAGCCTCGCGCAACGGTGATGGGCTTTGTCGAGCGCGGCGGCCGTGTTGTCGCGATGCAAGTGCCGAGCAGGTACGGCTACACGCTCCGCTCTAACGTCGCCAAGACGGTCGCAAAGGGCTCGACCATCTACACCGACGACTACTCGGGATATAGCGGAGTTGAGCAGGCGTACACCCATCATCGGATCAACCACTCCTTGCGCGTCTACGTGGACGGGCACGTCCACACGCAGACCATCGAGGGGTTCTTCTCGCTCTTCAAGAACGGCGTCCGTGGCGTCTACCACTCCGTCTCGGTGAAGTGGTTGCAGGGCTACCTGAACGAGTACACATGGCGCTACAACCGCCGCGACTCCGGCCGCGCAATGTTCATCGACCTGATTGAGACAGCGGCTAGTAGAGCGCGCTAGCCCTCGTTCACGGGAACTTTGCACGCTTCGGGGCGGTTTTGCCCTACGATCAAAGGGCAGGACCCATGGCTCCTGACCTACGGAGGTCGGAGGAAGTGAATCCGCCAGCCCGAACCGAGGAAAGGCGACGCTCCGAGATGGCGGACCGGAGCAACTACAGCGATGGCAGACACGATCATCAAGCTCAACGACGGTACAGAGCTGATCGTCCACGCGACCGTGGCCGAGCTGACCGAAGGGATCGAGAAGGCGCTGCAAGCGCGTCAGCTCATCGAAGTCGAAAACGGAAAAGGTCGCGTTCGGCTGAATCCTCAGCTCATCGTCTACGTGCAGGACGCGGAAGAGAGGGTCATTTCCGAACCCTCCGAGCCAGTTGTCCACACCGATCAACCCCTCGCCGCCAAATAGGCGGCTTCGCGGTAGGCGGCAAAACCGGCAGGTCCGGAGCGTCCGGCTGCCCTGCGCCATCGACTCCGACCTGGTAGCCCTCAAAGCCAACCCTGTCTTTCGACAGTGTCGTCTTCGTTGGGCCTTTGGTCATCGCAGACCAGATGAGAAGGGGGAGAACCAAAAGACCTACCACCACGACAAACGTGGCGTTGTTCCTGGCTAGCCCTACTGCCACACAAGCGAGCGCGGCGACGAACGTCCCGGCGATCATCGCCCACACCATGCGCAGAAACCACAGCGGCGGCATCTGCGTCGCTTCGTTGCCCTCGTTCGTCATAGACGAAGGATATGGCGGCGGCCGGAACAACCGCCACAGAGACGCCGGAAATCAGTCCTTTTTGGGCTTTGCGATCTTCCTGAACGCCGAGAAGATCGTCTTCCGAGTAGGCACAGGTATCTCCACGCCCTTCGGGGTCTTCTGAGTAGCGGCCGGCTGTTCTGGTTGCACGGGCTTCTCCATTCACTTCGAGGTTACCTCTGGATCGTCTGGAAGAGGAGTCAACGGCTTCCGACCCGTTGCCTCCAGCTTCTCGTTCCAGACGTCGTGTAGATCCCTGTCCTTTGCGGGGGCGACGATGAAGTAGTCGAAGAGACGGTCGAGGACGTTAAGCGTCCACTCCGCTTCCTCACGCGTGACATCAACGATGCGAGCTTGGTCGTCGGTCTGAGTGTGCGCACCGAAGTCACCCATCTCGCGAAGCAGATGCAGGTTCTCGCGGATGTGGCGGGGATACGCCAAGTTGCTAACGAACTTGTCGATGCTCCCCTTCAGCGTGTACTCGGCGATATCCGCGTATCGCTTGATCAGGTCGTACAACACACGGCGGGACAACACCGCTGACATGCGAGGGCTTATGTCGAGAAGGGCCGCCGCTTCTAAGTAGTCAGACCGGTATGGATCTCCCACCTGCGGCTCGATCCGTCGAACGCCGAAGCGCGGCCTAATCCCCCAGGTGTGCGTCTCGGTATCAAGTTCGCGCGGATCGTCGTAATCGAACATCGGGGACGGGCGCGTCTCATGTAAACGCATCACGAGTTCTCCGCACTTGGAGTTTGCGCAGACCATCCAATCGACCTCGACCCAAGCCATAGGAATTCGCCCGGCTTGGTACGGCGTGGGCGTACTCCCGTCGTCCGTTGGTCCCGGCGACTGAAGTTCGGCGCGTGGCTTGATCGGGTGCGATCCTCCGCGTTCCAGCAACTGCTTCCACGCGTCCGGGGTGATCTCACCGCATGATGGGCACTTCATCTCGCCTCCTGGGGATTTAGGGCGGAAAAGCCCGATGATGTCAGTCATCTGAGCTTACCCCCTGCGAGGGGATAGTTACCGCAGACTTGACAGGAGAACGTGTGTTCGTATAGAACATACGTTCCCGTGATCGCTGCAATCGTCATTCCGGCCTTTGATCTACGGGCTGCTCTGCGGCTTCGGCCGAGCCTGCAGGCGAAGCCGGCAGCGCTCGCACCCCTGCCGGGAACCGACCAGCTGATCGGCTCGATCACCGCGGTTGCCGAGGCCAAGGGGGTGCGGCCGGGCATGCGCCTCGGCGAGGCGCTTGCGATGTGCCCGCAGCTCGAGCTCGTCGAGCAGGATCCGGCGAGCGCCGAGCAGGCCTGGGAGGAGATCCTGCGCCGCCTCGAGGACGCGGGGTTCGGCGTCGAGCCCGGCGATCCCGGCACGGTCTACTTCGAGACCAAGGGTGTCGAGCGGCTCTACGGCGGTCTCGAGCCGGCGCTCAAGCGGGCGCTTGCCGCGGTCGGCTCGGTCTGGGATGGGCGCGCGGGTGCGGCCGAGCGGCGCTTCGCAGCGCTCGCAGCCGCCAACGTCGCCCGCGCGGGCCAGGCGCTGATCGTCTCCGACGATCGCACGCGCTCCTTCCTCGCACCGTTGCCGCTGACGCTCCTACCGCTCGAGCGCGACCGTTACGAGGAGCTGGAGGAGCTGGGAGTTCGCACGATCGGACAGCTTGCTGGGCTACCGGGTGCCGCCGTTGCCGAACGATTGGGGCCGGACGGCCGGCGCGCCTGGAGCCTGGCGAGGGCAGAGCAGGACGGAAAGGTGGCGCCGAGACGGCCGGCCGTCACCTTGCACGAGACGCTCGAGTTCCCGGAAGCAGTCGGCAACGAGCTGACGCTCCGGCGAGGGCTCGGAGTGCTGCTCGACCGCCTGCTTGCACGGCCGGAACGCGCGGGGCGCCCGCCGAGGAAGGTCGCGGTTTGGGCGCGGCTCGTCGGCGGCGCCTCGTGGCGCCGGACGGTCACCTTGCGCGAGCCGACCGCCGACCCGTCACGTATCCGCGCGGCGCTCGCGCCGAAGCTCGCGGAGCTGCCGGCGCCCGCGCTCAAGCTGCGGCTCGAGCTGTCGGAGCTTGCCGAGCACACCGGTGAACAGCTCGAACTCGTCGCAGCAGAAGGAGAGGTGCTGCGGGGGCAGCTCAGGGAAGGCTTGCGCCAGGTGAAAGCTGCCGTCGGCGCAGGTGGGGTCTCGACAGTAGTGGAGGTCGCTCCGTGGTCACGCATACCCGAGGCGCGCGCGCTGCTCGTTCCGCGCGACGACTGAATGCTCCCCGTCCCGCGCTCGTCGAAGGGCACGCGGACGGGACGCCGAGCAAGGTGAACAGACAGGAGGTCGCCGTCGTCCGCGAAGAGTGGCGCGTCGTCGACCGGTGGTGGACGGAGCAGCCGGTCTCGCGCCGCTACTTCGACCTCGTGCTCGAAACGGGAGAGAACGCCGTCGTCTATCACGACGACGACGCATGCTCGTGGTTCACGCAGCGTGCCTAAACGCAGCGTGCCTAAACGCAGCGTGCCTAGAGGCTTGATGCGTATTCGGGTGTGGGTGGGGATGGCCGGAGCCACCATCCATGCGTGCCCTAATGCGCATCAAAGCCTCTAACTCGCAATGAGCTTCGCCTCACGCGACGCGTTCCCGGCGCGGGGCGGTGTCGACGACAAGACAGACGACCGCTTCCCGGTGGGGGGAGCGCGCGGGCTCCGCCACAACCGGAGCCCGGCTGGTGAGAGAAACGGCCCGGCTCCGTATGCCGAGCTCCATGCGCACTCCGCGTATTCGTTCCTCGACGGGGCGTCGTTACCGGAGGAGCTCGCCGCGCGCGCCGCCGAGCTCGGCTACGAGTCGTTTGCGCTCACCGACCACGACGGCGTCTATGGGTCGCTCGAGTTC
>JACDGR010000329.1 GCA_013821525.1 Actinomycetota bacterium | reverse complement strand
GCCCTCGCCCTTCTCCTTGAACTGGGTCATGCGGCCGAGTTGCCCGAACCCGGTGACGGCCGAGAGCAGCCAAGCCGACTCGGGGTGGGCCGTGACCTGGCTCTGCAGGAAGAGCGTGCAGCGGTCGGGGTCGAGCCCGACCGCGAAGAGGAGCGCCGCCAGGTCGAGCGTGCGGTCGTGCAGATCCTTCGGGTCGTAGTCGACCGTGATCGAATGCAGGTCGACGATGCAGAAGAAGGCGTCGCCTTCGTCCTGGGTCGAGACGTACTGGCGCATCGCGCCGATGTAGTTGCCGATGTGTTTGGCACCCGTCGCCTGGATGCCGGAGAAGACACGCATTGGATTCACCTCGTCGGAAAGAAGTTTGGGTGCGCTGGCGTCGGGTCAGCGGACGAGGCGGCCTTAGCGCAGGCCTCCGCCTCGCCCGCGGCGCCACGACCAGCGGTTGCAAGAGGCGAAGGTCATCCGTGAGAGGATAGAGCAAATTCCGTCTCTACACTTGTTTCCCGTGGCAGTCTCCGCCTCCACCTGGTCGCCCGAGTCGTGGCGCGAGCATCCGGCGCTCCAGCAGCCCGAATGGCCCGATGCTGTCGCGGCAGCGGCAGCCGTCGAGCGCCTGAAGACGAGTCCGCCGCTCGTCTTTGCCGGCGAGGCGCGGCAGCTACGCGATAGCCTCGCGCGGGCGATCGAGGGCCGAGCCTTCTTGCTCCAGGCGGGCGACTGCGTCGAGTCGTTCAACGAGCTCTCGACGATGCGGATCCGCGAGAAGCTGAAGATCATGCTGCAGATGTCGGCCGTGCTCACCTACGGCGCGACGCTGCCGGTCGTCAAGGTGGGGCGGATCGCCGGTCAGTTCGTGAAGCCGCGCTCGGACGCGATCGACGCGGACGGGTTGCCGAGCTTCCGCGGTCACATGATCCACGACGACGCGCGGACGGAGGAGGCGCGGATCGCGAACCCTCAACGAATGGTCGAGGGTTACAACCAGTCTGCCCAGACGCTGAATCTCCTGCGCGCGTTCACGAAGGGCGGTTACGCCGACCTGACGCAGGTGCATCTCTGGAACCAGGAGTTCGTCTCCTCGTCGCCTGAGGGCCGACAGTACGAGCGGCTCGCCGATGAGATCGAGCGGGCGCTGCAGTTCATGGCCGCGTGCGGGATCGACCTCTCGGCCGAGCGCCGCCTGCACGAGGTCGACGTCTACACGAGCCATGAGGGCTTGCTCCTCGACTACGAGGAGGGGCTGACGCGCAAAGACTCGCTGACGGGCGACTGGTACGACTGCTCGGCCCATCTGCTCTGGATCGGCGAGCGCACGCGGCAGCTCGACGGCGCACATGTCGAGTTCTTCTCGGGTGTGCACAACCCGCTCGCGGTGAAGCTCGGGCCGACCGCGACGGCCGCGGAAGTCGTCGAGCTGTGCGAGCGTCTGAACCCGACGCGTATCCCGGGGCGGCTGACCTTAGTGGCTCGCATGGGCGCAGACCGCGTGCGCGAGTTGCTGCCGACACTGTTGCGCGCGGTCAGCGAAGAGGAGCAGCCAGTCCTCTGGACGTGCGACCCGATGCACGCGAACACGATCCGCACTGCGGATGGCGTCAAGACGCGGCGCTTCGACGTCGTGATGAGCGAGGTCGAAGGGTTCTTCGAGTCGTGCTGGGAGACGGGCGTGCATCCCGGCGGTGTGCATCTCGAGTTCACCGGCCAGGACGTGACGGAGTGCCTCGGCGGAGCAGACGACGTGCTCGAGAGCCAGCTCTCGTCGCGCTACGAGACGCTCTGTGACCCGCGCCTGAACGCGCGGCAGTCGCTCGACCTGGCGTTCCGCCTGGCCGAGCTGATGCAACGAGCCCCCCGGTAGGCCCATGCGCGTGCGCGTTTCGTCACGGTGGCTGCCTCCGGCCATGGCCGAACCGCGGAGTCTTTGCGCCCAGCGTTCATCCCGGTTACACCAGTTCCGTTGCAACGACGTTTCACTTCTGACGCGGAGGCTGCCGCCTGTCGATGCTCGGCGCGCTCTGTTTGTAGGGGGCTCGTCTTGAAGGTCGCGGTGATCGGAACTGGGTTGATGGGCGCTTCGGTGGCGCTCGCGGCTCGGCGGCGTGGTGACGACGTCGTCGGCTGGGATCCCGAGCCCGACGCGCTTGCCGCTGCCGTCGCGCGCGACGCGGTCGAGCCCGCGGCGAGTCTCGAGGCTGCTGTCGAGAGCGCCGAGCTGGTGATCGTCGCCGCACCGATCGCACAGCTCACCGCAACGGTCGCCGCCGTGCTCGCGGCGCCCGGGGAGGCGACCGTCACCGACGTCGGCTCGACGAAATCGAGCGTCGTCCACGCCGCCGCCGGCTCGTCGCGGTTCGTCGGCGGGCACCCGATCTGCGGCTCGGAGACGCGCGGCGCAGAGAACGCAAGCGCAGGACTCTTCGAGGGCGCGACGTGGTTCCTGACGCCCGTCGCGCACACCGATCCCGACCGGCACCGGCTCGTGCACGGCTTCGCCTCCGACCTCGGTGCGACGCCGGTCGCGATCGACGCCGAGGCTCACGACCGCCTGGTGGCGCTGACGAGCCACGTGCCGCACGTGCTCGCGAACGTGATCGCGAACCAGACCGGCGCGACCCGCGTCGAGGGGCACGAGCCGCTCGCGCACGCCGGTGGCTCGCTGCGCGACATGACGCGCATCGCCGGCGCGAACCCGCGCATCTGGGTCGACATCTTCCTCGACAACGCAGCCGGGATCCGCGCCGAGCTCGCCGAGCACCGCCGGCGGATCGAGCAGGTCGAGCACGCGCTCGGCCAGGGGGACGCCGGCTACCTGGCGCGCTGGATCGGCGAAGCCTCGACGAACCGCCGCCGCATGCTCGAGCGCGAGTACCCCGACCCCGGCGACCTGCAGCGCCTCCGCGTGCACGTCCCCGACCGCCCGGGCGTGCTCGCCGGGATCACGCAGGCACTCGGAGCCGAGCGGATCAACATCGAGGACTTCGAGCTGCACCACGTCTCGCCCGAGCGCGGGGGCACGCTGACCGTGCTCGTCGCGGGCGCGGGCGAGGCACAGCGCGCCGCGACGCTCCTCGAGTCGCAGGGCTACAGCGTCGTCGTCTCCTCCGTGCTGGAGGGCAGCGATGAGAGTTGAGCCCGCCGCGACGCTCGACGGTCACTTCGCCGTCCCCGGCGACAAGTCCGTCTCCCACCGCGCGCTCCTGCTTGGTGCGATCGCCGACGGCACGACGGTGATCCGCGGCTTCGGCCGCTCCGCCGACACCGAGTCGACGCTGAACGCCGTGCGCGCTCTCGGCGTGCAGGTCGACGAGGATGGCGACGAGCTCATCGTCTACGGCGTCGGACTGCGCGGATTGCAGAGCGCGACGATCGACTGCGGCAACGCGGGCACGCTCGCGCGCCTGATCGTCGGCATCCTCGCCTTCCAGCACGGCACGTTCACGCTGACGGGCGACGAGTCGCTGTCGGCGCGGCCGATGGAGCGCGTCGCCGAGCCGCTACGCCGGATGGGCGCACAGATCGAGACGACCGACGGGTACCTGCCGCTGACGATCACCGGCGGGCCGCTGCAGGCGATCGACTACGAGCTGCCCGTCGCGAGCGCGCAGGTGAAGTCGGCAGTGCTGCTCGCGGGGCTCGGTGCGGTGGGACGGACGACCGTGATCGAGCCGGTACCGAGCCGCGACCACACCGAGCTGATGCTGCAGGCCGCCGGCGTGCGCATCGTCGTGCGGCCGTCGTCGGTGACCGTCGACCAGGCGACGAGCCTGCGGCTCGGCGCGGTGGAGGTGCCGGGCGACTTCTCCTCCGCTGCTCCGTTCATCGTCGCGGCGACGCTGCTGCCCGAGTCGCGGATCACGATTCACGACGTCAACCTGAACCCGCGTCGCACCGGGCTGCTCGACGCGCTCGAGCGCATGGGCGCGCGCGTCGGGATCCTCACGCGCCGCCGTGTCGGGTTCGAGCAGGTCGGCGAGCTCGAGGTCCGGGGTGCCGAGCCGACTGCGACGACGATCACCTCGGTCGAGGTGCCGAAGCTCGTCGACGAGCTGCCGCTCTTCGGGCTCCTCG
>JACDGR010000328.1 GCA_013821525.1 Actinomycetota bacterium | reverse complement strand
CCGACGAGAAGCTCGTTGCGGCGGCACGAACCGCGAGCACGGCGAGCGCCTGACGGCCGCCACGACTTGGCCGCATCGGCCAGCGCGCCTGGAAGCTGCCCACCAGAAGCGCGACGAGGACAATGTCAAAGTACGTGTGTCGCCGATTTGGCACCAGGAGTTCGGGCATATTCCTGAGGGCGCTTTGCGCGCTCGCCGACGGCGGCGGCGATGCTCTATTGTCCGCGACCGTGGGCGAGGGCAGCCGCGCTGACGTACACCGATGATCGGCGTCTCGCTTGGTTACGTGGCGGTGTACGTCGTGCTTGTTGGCGTCGCATCATTCATCGAGAGTCCGGTCGGGCGCGGATTCGGAGCGTTGCAGCTGAACGCCCTGATTCGTGCCGGCAGCTTGATCGCAGCGGTGGTCGCACTCGTCGCAGCTCACGGCCTGACCCTTCCGGCAACTCGATCGGTCTTCGCTGGCCTTGGTGTCGGTTTGATCACCGGCGGCGGCTCGCTCTTCTACTGCTTCGCGCTCAACTACCTGCCGGTCTCGTCGGTGGTCACGTTCTCGAACCTGTACATCGTGATCACGACCTTGCTCGGAATCGTGGTACTCGGCGAACCCATAACGGCACTCAAAGTCACGGGGCTCAGCTGCACTGTGGCCGGAGTCGTGCTGCTTGGCCACGCACCCGCCCGATACGGAATCAACTCTGGGGCTAGTTCGGGTACGAAGGCACGCCCGGTTCGTGCGTTCGTGATCATGGCCGCGTACGTCGTCACCACCGGTGTCGGCGCGTTCCTCGAGAAGCCTGCCCTGCGCGGGTTGGATGCGACGCAACTCAACGGCCTGATGGCGATCGCGATGACCGCGGTTGCCGCGGTCGCGCTGACGACGAAGGGGCCGCGGCTGCCGATGACGAAGCGCTCACTGGCCGGGATCGGCGTCGGCGCCATGATCGGGGTAGCTTCCGTGTTCTACTTCCTCGGCCTACACGGACTGCCCGTATCCACCGCGGCCGCGACCTCGAACGCCTACATCGTCGTAACCGTTGCGCTCTCGAGTGTCTTTCTGCGCCAGCCTCTTACCCGAGCCCGAGGCGGAGCCATCGCACTGACATTGCTCGGGGTCACGCAGCTTGCGCTCTCGGCGGGCTGAACGGCGCCGACGGCACCCATCGACATGCCTTGGTTCGATTAACGCGATGAGCTGCGCCGCAGCGGCGAGATTGTCTCCGCCGGCCTGAAGGGTTCCAAAAATGGAATTCACGCTGCGGTTGCGCTGTATTCGTGGATGAGGCCGCCGAGGAGGTCGGTGCGTTGGATTTGCTCTGCATTCGCGAGAGGGGGTCGGGTGATCGTGACGGGCGTTCGAAGCTGCAGGCCGCGGTGTGGGCGTTGAGCGTTGTAGTGCGCGATGAAGGCACGGAGGGTGTGTTCGAGGTGGCGGCGGCCGATGACCAGGAGCCAGTCGAGGCATTCGTTTCGGATGGTGCGCACGAACCGCTCGGCGTGGGCGTTCGCTTTCGGCGCACGGACCGGTGTCTGGATGACGGTGATGCCTTCGCTGCGGAACACTTCGTCGAAGGCGCCGCTGAACTTGCTGTCGCGGTCGCGGATCAGGAATCGCCTCTGTTCGAGCAGGCCGGTGAGGCTGAGGTTGCGCGCTTGCTGGGTGACCCAGGCACCGGTCGGGTTGGTCGTGCAACCGGCGATGTGAACGCGGCGGCTTTCGAGCTCGATGAAGAAGAGGACGTAGTAGCGGCGCAGGCTGAGCGTCTCGACGGTAAAGAAATCGCAAGCAATGATGCTCGCTGCCTGTTGGCGGATGAACTGGCTCCAGCTCGGTCCGATCCGTCGCGGCGCCGGCTCCAGCCCCGCCGCGAGCAGAATCCGCCGGACACTGCTAGGCGAGACGCGGATTCCGAGCTTGAGCAGTTCTCCAGCGATTCGCGGGTAGCCCCACCGTGGGTTCTCGCGTGCGAACCGAAGAACAAGGTGCCGGACGTGCTTCTCGAGCGGCGGCCGTCCTCGCCCGCGCGGCGGCTGCGCCCATTTGCGACGGACGAGTTCACGATGCCAGCGCAGGAGCGTCTGCGGTGTAACGAGTAGTCCGCGGCGACGATCAGGCGGAAGCAGCCGCGCCAGCGCGGCGAGAAAGGCGCGATCGGCGGGCCGCAGCCGCAGCCCGGGCGCCTGGCGGCGGAGCACGGCGAGCTCGTGACGCAGCGCGAGCAGTTCCACTTCTCGGGCGAATGGGTCACGTCTGCCGGCCGCGAGGAGCCGCAACAGGGCAGTGAAGGCGAGATAGACGAAGGAGAGCAGCATCCACCGATCCTCCCAGAGCAGGGCGCTCAATCGAGCGCCCTGCTTCGTGGGAGACTTCGGGGCGTGCAACTGATCGTCGACCGGGCTGTCGTAGACGCGATCGTCGCCGGGCTGTCGGCGCGTGACCGGCAGCTGGCTGAGGACGCGCGCGCCGCCGTCGAGTGGCTGACCGGCTTCGACGGGGACGACCTACCGGCGGTGTTCTCCCGGCGGGAGCTGCAGCTGTTCCTCTGGTACCAGCTCCCGAAGAAGTGGCTGATCCAGGCCGCCGAGCAGCAGGCGGTCGCCGAGGCGCTCGCCTCGTTCTTCGACGAGGTCGGCACCGAGGCGGCACCGCTGGCTGCGCTCTGCCGCAGCACCGAAACCGCCGCGCTGATTCGAAGCGGCGGCAAGAACCTGGCGGCGGCGCTCGAGCGCTCCGGTCTCGAGCCGCCCGACACGCCGCTGCTTACCTGGAGCGAATTCATGAGCATCGAGGAAGCACTCGAGCACGACCTCGTTGCCAGCCTGCTCGAAGACGCGCTCGACACAGGCCAGCTCGTCCCCGGCACCAAGGGCTGGCGGCAACACCAGACCGAGCTCGTCGACAGTTACCTGAGCAGACCCGAGGAGAGCGGCACGGCTCCGCTCACCCGCATCCACACCGCCCGCCGCAAGACCTGGCTCGAGCTGCCCGGCCGCAACACCCAGCGCGACCTGCTCGAACACGCACTCGCAGCCATCAACAGCGACCCGCCCTCACGGGCCGAGAGCGAGGAGGCGATCGAGCCGCTGCTCTGGCTGCTCGAGCAACTCGCAAACGGTGTCAAGCGCACCCAGACCGGCGCGCTCCCCCGCACCCTCGTCCGAGCAGCAGTCGAGCGCTACCCCGACTGGTGGAACAGCTCCGTCGGACCGCCCTACCAAGAAGCCGAGCTCTACCAGCTCTGCGTCCTCCACGACCTCATCGACGCGCTCAAACTCGCCCGCCAGCAGCGCTCCACCCTGCAACTGACGCCAAAAGGACGAGCGCTCCACGCCGACCCCCAGCACTTACTCCGGGAAGTCGCCTCCTCGCTCGCCGCCGAACTCCCAGCCGAGTTCGACCTCCCGCTCGCCCAGCTCATCATCGACGACCAACCCGACGAGATCGACTGGTCGCTCCACGGCCTGCTCACACCATTCCACGCCATCACCGTCAAGCATCACACCCCGACCGCCGTGACCCGCGGCGGACGCACCCTCGCCGCCGCCATCCTCAACGCGCGCGCCAACGGCCCCAGAAACACCCTCAGCTGACGCGACGCCAGCCTTCAGCGTTCCCGCAAGAGGCGCGGAATAAAGAAACCCTTCACGGCCGTTGAGTAGACGACGACCGGAGCGCTGTCATGCTCCGGTCGTTGCCTTTTCCTGGTCGGCGCGGAAGCCAGGGAGCACTCCGCGCACGGGGCGAAACAATCGTTCTGTTTGAACGACACGTTCCGCCACATTCAGATTGCGCCGCGCTGAGACCGGCCGCTACTAGACCTAGGTCGTGTTCTCCGCGAACCCCTGACCGAGGCACGAGAGGACGCCGAATCATGCTGGTTCGCCGCACCAACAATCCGAGCAAAGACCCGCCACGATGATGCGCCACCGATAGACGACGACCACTCGACGCCCCGAGACGCGCCGATGGTAAGCGCCTGACTGGGGGAGCACCGAGAGAAATGAGCGCGTCGATTCACTTGACGAAGCGCCTTGCTCTACGAGCGAAGAGGCTGGGCTGCTGTCGTTGTCACTTCGCCGTGCTCG
>JACDGR010000327.1 GCA_013821525.1 Actinomycetota bacterium | reverse complement strand
GGCGGACACCCACCGGCCGCTCGTCGCCGGCGCGCTGGCCGGGCTGGTTGGTGCGGGCATCGGGCTCGTGCGGCTCGGACGCTGATGGCGCCGAGCTCCCAGCTCGACGTCGCAGCGACCGTCCCCCAGGTGCTGCGCGACTACGCGCTGCTGGCCGACGGGGAGCGCGGCATCCTCGTCGGCCCGCGTGGGGACTACGCCTGGATGTGCTTTCCCGGCTGGGCAGACGACGGTGTGTTCTCGTCGCTGATCGGCGGCCAGGGCTCCTACGCGATCACACCGACCAGCCGCTTCGTCTGGGGCGGCTACTACGAAGCAGGCAGTCTGATCTGGCGCAGTCACTGGGTGACCGACGACGGCACCGTGATCGAGTGCCGTGAGGCACTTGCCCTACCGAGCAGCCCGGGTCAGGCAGTCGTCCTGCGCCGGGTGCTCGCGCTGCGGGGCAACGCGCGCGTCTCGGTGCGGCTCGACCCGCGCGGCGGATTCGGTGCAACACCCGTGCACGGCCTGTCGCGCGACGACGCCGGCTGCTGGCACGGTCGGATCGGCGAGATCGAGCTCGGTTGGACCGGCGGCGGCGGCGCGAGCGTCGAGAACCACGGCCGCCACGGCAAGCTGCTGCGGCTCGAGCTCGAGGTCGCTGAGGGCGAGCACCACGACTTCGTGCTCACACTGGGTTCCGAACGGGTGCAGCCGCCCGATCCCGATGCCTGCTGGTCGGCGACTGCCGCGGCGTGGCAGGCGCGCGTGCCTGCCCTCGAACTGACGGTCGCACGGCGCGATGCGCGGCACGCCTATGCGGTTCTCTCGGGGCTGACGACCTCCGGCGGCGGGATGGTCGCCGCCGCCACGACCTCGCTGCCCGAGCGGCAGGGACGAGGCCGGAACTACGACTACCGCTACGTCTGGATCCGCGACCAGTCCTACGTCGGCCAGGCCGTCGCGAAAACCGGACCGTACCCGCTTATGGACGACGCGGTCCGCTTTGTCAGCGAGCGGCTGCTTACTGACGGCCGCGACCTCAAGCCCGCCTACACGACGAGCGGTGGCCGGGTTCCCGACGAGCAGCAGCTCAACTTGCCCGGCTACCCCGGCGGCAGCGACACGATCGGCAATTGGGTCAACAGCCAGTTCCAGCTTGACGGCTTCGGCGAGGCGCTGCTGCTCTTCGCAGCCGCGGCCGCCCACGATCATCTCGAGACCGACGGCTGGCACGCCGCCGAGACTGCCGTCAGCGCGATCGAGGCGCGCTGGCGTGAACCGGACGCGGGCATCTGGGAGATCGACCCTGACGCATGGACACACAGCCGACTGATCTGCGCCGCCGGCCTGCGCGCAATCAGCGCCCACCATCCCGGCGGAGAGCACGCAGCTCGCTGGCTCGCCCTCGCAGACCAGATCACCGCCGACACGTCGGCTCATGCCCTGCATCGATCAGGTCGCTGGCAACGATCGCGGGGCGACCAACGTCTCGACGTCGCCCTGCTGTTGCCCGCGATCCGGGGCGCGATCCCGGCCGACGACCCTCGCTCGCTGGCGACGCTCCACGCTGTCGAAGCGGAGCTGACCGAGGACGGCTACGTCTACCGCTTCCGCCACGACGCGCGGCCCCTCGGAAAGGCGGAGGGCGCCTTCCTGCTCTGCGGCTTCATCATGTCGCTCGCCCACGGCCAGCGCGGGGACGTCGTCGCTGCAGCCCGCTGGTTCGAGCGAACCCGCGCCGCCTGCGGACCGCCCGGCCTGCTGGCCGAAGAGTTCGACGTCGAGCAACGACAGCTGCGAGGAAACCTGCCGCAAGCCTTCGTGCACGCGCTGCTGCTCGAGTGCGCCGCCGACGCCAGCAGTTCAGGCACAGGCCAGTAGTCGATTTGCGCACTTTGACGTCCCTACGGGCAACGTACGGACTGGTGCTCTTGTGTGCGCCGGAAGTGGTGGTGTACGCGGTACCGCGCAGTGGAGCAGACAGCACCGTACGTATCTTCGCGCGCCTGCTCGGCGTACGGCAACTCGTCGAAGCGGCCGTTGTCGGCCGGCACGCGTCGTCGAACTGGCTTGTCGCGGGCGCCGCAATAGACGCAACCCACTCGGCGAGCATGCTCGCGCTGGCGGCGGCGAGGCCGGCGCGGCGCCGGCTCGTGCTGGCGAACGCGATCGTGGCGGCAACCTTTGCGGGCGTCGGCACCGCGCAGGCCCGAAAGGCGGATCGCTGTGCTCTGCGGAGGAGAGACGGGTCGCCATGAGGTGGCCTGCTGGTGGCGTGCGGAACTTGCTGCAGGGGCTCTGGTTTGTTCCGGCCTCGATCGTGGTTGTCTACGCGGTCGCCGCTGTCGTTCTCGTCGAGGTCGACAGTCGATCGCGTCTCGCGGGAGGGCCGTTGTTTGCAGGGGATCCTGCGGCTGCTCGTACGGTCCTTTCGGTGATCGCAGGGTCTCTGATCACGGTCGCCGGCTTGACGTTCTCGATCACGATCGTTGTCCTGCAGCTGACCTCAAGCCAGTTCAGTCCGCGGATCCTGCGTTCGTTCTTCGGCGATCGGATCACCCAGATCACGGTTGGCAGCTATGTGGGGATCTTCGTGTACGCGATCCTCGTGTTGCGGTCGGCTCGAGCAGATTTCGTACCACGCTTGAGCGTCTCGGTCGCCTCGGCCCTCGCAATCGCCGCGGTCGTCCTCCTGATCGTCTTCATCCATCACGTCTCTCAGTTGATCCAGGTCTCCTACGTCACCGGAGACATCGCCCGCAAGACGCTTGCTCGCCTGGAGGTGTTGTACCCGGCGGCGTATGGAGTTGAGTCCGTGGAACCGGACGACGTCTCGGAGCTGCTGGATCGGTGGCTGACCGCCGAGGCGTTTCTCGTGATGCCACGGACTCCTGGCTACGTCCAGCGCATCGACGTCGACGTCCTGACCCGTGCGCTCGGGGACGGCGTGGACCGCGCAGCCGTGCTCGTGCGGCCGGGAGACTTTGTCAGCATCGAACAGCCACTGATCGCGATCTGGCCGGCCAGCCAGCCTGAAGAATGCGCGTCTGCGGTGCGGAGAGCATGTCGCGTCGACGGGGAACGCGACCTCGACCAAGACATTGGCTTCGGGCTCCGCCAGCTCGTCGACACGGCGGTGAGGGCGCTCTCCGCGGGGATCAACGACCCGACGACGGCGACGACCTGCGTCGGCTATCTCCGCTCAATTCTCGTCACACTCGCCGGCCGCGAGTTCCCGCCCGTCGTCCATCGCTTCCCCGACCGCTCGCTGACGGTGATCGCGAGAAGGCGCGAGTTCGACGAGTATCTCGATTCTCTGGCCGAGGTCGGCTACCACGCTGCGCGCGATCTGCGGGTCGTCCAGGTGCTCTCAGACGGCCTGCGCAGCGTTGCCAGCACCGCGGCCATGGCCGAGAACGGCGCGCGCTCGCAGGCCGCGGCCGAGGTGGCGATATCAATCGCGTCGAGAGCCAAGTTACAGACGTCGGATCCACACGATCACCAAGTGATCGAACGGCTTGTCGAAACCGTGCGAGCGGAGATCGATGCGGTGGCCCATCGACTAACGGTGCGTTCGGAAGGGCCGATCGGTTGATGCCGGCGACGTGGCTGCTTGCTTTGAGCCGGGTCGTGCTTGCGGCAGCATTCCTTTGCATCGGTTTGATCGCCACTGACGTCTTCGTGCGGGGGTACAGGCAACGCATGCCGATCATGGAGGCGGTCTGGCCGGTCTCGGCGCTCTACTCCGGTCCGCTCGCGACCTGGGCATACCGGCGCTGGGGGCGGCCACAATCACCGAGGTGGTTGGAGGCGCACGGGCTCGAGCAGCCGCCGGAGAAGTCCCCCTGGGCGACTTACGCAGTTGGAGTCAGTCACTGCGGAGCCGGGTGCACGCTCGGCGACATCGTCGCCGAGTTCATCGACCGCGCGCACCGCCTTGTCGAAGGCGGCACGCGCGGTCAGTCGCTTGGTGCGGGCTAGCCTCGTAGGTTGACCGGGAACGAGACGAGCAGGCGGGCGGAGATGCCTGCCACGATCGGGTCGCCGGTCTTCCGTGCACGGACGAACACTGCAAGCAGCTGCTGGCGTGACGACGCGGGGAACCGCGAGGCC
>JACDGR010000326.1 GCA_013821525.1 Actinomycetota bacterium | reverse complement strand
GTCCTGCCCGGCGCCAATCCACACGACCTCGCCGCTCGCCGTCAGCGCGTCGAGATGCTCCGGCCGGTAGTTCGGCACGCGGCGGGGCAGCACCTCGGATTCCCACAGCGCGACCGGCAGCGCGAGCGCCTGCAACGGAACGAGCGCCTCGCGCAGCGAGGCACGGCGGTCGATGCCGTGCCAGGTCGGCAGGAAGCGCGCGAGCGCCTCCTGGTCGACGGCTTCGACCTCCCGGCGCAGCGCAGCGAGCGACGCACGGCGCAACCGGCGCAACACGTCGGGGTCGCACCACTCGCGCTCGGTGCCGCCAGGGCGCAACTCGCCGCGGACGAGTTGCTCGGCCTGCTCCAGCGCGACGAGCACGTGACCGACGTCGCGTGCGAAGCGCTCGTTCGCCTGCTCGGTCGTGAACGGCCCACGACCCTTGCCGAAGCGGAGCACGAGTTGCTGCAACGATTCCGGGCCGCCCTCGAGGAACGCATCGGGCAGCCCTGACGGCGGCATCGCGCCGAGCGCGTCGCGATAGCGACCCGCGTCCTCTGCTGCGATCAGTCGCTCCTCGCCGCCGATTCGCACGATCACGGCGCGACGCTCGTCGAGCAGTGGCGCGGCCAGCAGCGCGTCGTACTCGGTTGGGCGCAGGTCGCCGCGCAGGCGCAGCTTGTCGTGCAGCTGATCGGACGTTCTCGGGTCGCCCTGCAGCTGCCGCTCCACCTGTTCGACCGCGTCGCCATCGAGCAGGTCGCGCAACTCTTCCTGGCCGAGCAGCTCGCGCAGCAAATCGCGATCGAGCGACAACGCCTGCGCACGGCGTTCGGCAGGCGGCGTGTCGTCCTCGTACATGTAGGTCGCGATGTAGTCGAAGAGCAACGACGCCGCATACGGCGATGCGCTCTGCGTCTCGATCTCGACGAGGTCGAGCTCTCGCGTCTTGATCCCCTGCAGCAGACCGCGCAGCGCGGGCAGGTCGAACACGTCCTGTAGGCACTCGCGGTAGGTCTCGAGGATCACCGGGAAGCTGCCGTACTTCCGCGCTACCTGCAGGAGCGACTGGGCTTTCAGACGCTGTTGCCACAGCGGCGTCCGCTCGCCCGGGCGCCTCCGCGGGATCAGCAGCGACCGGCCCGCGTTCTCACGGAAGCGTGCGCCGAAGAGCGCGGTATCCCCCACCTCCGCAACGACGAGATCCTCGACCTCGCCCGGGTCGACCATCAGGTCGTCGAGCGGGGGCGGTACGTCCGACTCGGGAAAGTGCAGCGCGATCCCGTCGTCCGACCAGATCGACTGCGCTTCGATGCCGTGCGCCTCGCGCAGGCGTGCCGCGATCGCCATCGCCCAGGGTGCGTGCACGCGGCTCCCGAACGGCGAGAGGATGCACACGCGCCAGTCGCCGATCTCGTCACGGAAACGCTCGACAACGATCGTGCGGTCCGAGGGCACTGCGCCCGTTGCATCGTGCTGCTCGCGCAGAAACGTGAGCAGGTTGGTCGCGGCGCGCTGATCGAGGTGGTAGTCGTCACGCAACTCGCTCAACGCCTTCGGCTCGCGCATCGCGAGCAGCTCGCGCGAGGCCGCGCCGATCTTCTGCCCTAGCTCGAACGGTCGTCCAACACCTTCGCCCTTCCAGAAGGGAACCGCCCCCGGCACACCAGGCGCCGGCGAGACGAGCACGCGATCGCGCGTGATCTCCTCGATGCGCCACGACGACGCGCCGAGCAGGAAGGTCTGACCTGCGCGCGCCTCGTACACCATCTCCTCGTCGAGCTCTCCGACGCGACCGCCGCCACCGACGAGAAACACGCCAAAGAGGCCACGGTCGGGGATCGTCCCTGCGTTCGTGACGGCGAGGCGGCGCGCGCCCTCACGCGCACGCACGACGCCGGCTGTGCGATCCCAGATGATGCGTGAGCGAAGCTCGGCGAACTCGTCGGAAGGATAACGGCCCGCGAGCATGTCGAGAACGTTCTCGAGCTGCGCGCGCGAGAGATCCTTGAAGGGATAGGCGCGGGTGACGAGCGCGTGCAGGTCGTCGACGCGCAGCTCCTCGTCGGCCGTGATCGCGACGATCTGCTGCGCCAGCACGTCGAGCGGGTTGCGTGGGATCTTCGTCTCCTCGATCTCGCCGTTGCGCATCGCGCGTGCGACGACGGCGGACTCGAGCAGGTCGGCGCGGAACTTCGGGAAGATCCGGCCCTTCGAAACGGCGCCGAGCTCGTGCCCCGCACGCCCGATCCGTTGCAGACCGCGCGCGACCGACTTCGGTGACTCGACCTGGATCACGAGGTCGACCGCTCCCATGTCGATCCCGAGCTCGAGGCTCGACGTGGCGACGAGGCAGGGGATCCGCCCAGCCTTCAAGTCCTCCTCGACGATCTGCCGCTGCTCGCGCGCTAACGATCCGTGGTGCGCGCGCGCGATCTCGCGCAACGGTTGATCCGGCTCGGTGTCCTGGTTCGCGAGCTCGTTCAGCCGCAAAGCGAGCCGCTCGGCGAGCCGGCGGTTGTTCACGAAGACGATCGTCGAGCGGTGCTCTTCGACCAGCCACAGGATCTCCGGATAGATCGATGGCCAGATCGAGTTCGTCCCGCCCTCGTTCGAGGTGAGGAGGGCGCTGCCGTCGGCCTCCGGCGGATTGGCATACGCGCTGCCCTGCCCCAGCTCGCGCATGTCCTCGACGGGCACGACCACCTCGAGATCGAGCTCCTTGCGCGTGCCGGCGTCGACGAGCGTGATCGGCTGGCCGCCCGCGACGAAGCGGCCGATCTCCTCGAGCGGGCGCTGCGTGGCCGAGAGCGCGATGCGCTGCATCGGCTGCTCGACAAGCTCCTGCAGCCGCTCGACGGAGATCGCCAAGTGCGCGCCTCGCTTCGTACCTGCGACCGCGTGCACCTCGTCGAGGATCAGCGTCTCGACCGAACGCAGCGACTCGCGCGCCTGCGAGGTGAGCATCAGGTAGAGCGACTCGGGCGTCGTGATCAGGATGTCCGGCGGCGACTTCAGCAGCTCGCGCCGCTCCTTCTGCGGCGTGTCGCCTGTCCGCACGGCGACGCGCACGTCGGACTGCATGCCCGCAAGCGGGCCGCGGAGGTTGCGCTCGATGTCGTAGTTGAGCGCCTTGAGCGGCGAGACGTAGAGGACACGCAGTCCCTCGCCCGGGCGCGAGCTGAGCCGGTCGAGCGCGTAGAGGAACGCCGTCAGCGTCTTGCCCGAGCCGGTCGGCGCCTGGATCAGCACGTGCTCGCCGGAGGCGATCGCGGGCCAGCCCTGCGCCTGTGCGGGAGTCGGACCGGCGAAGGTTCGCTCGAACCACCCCCGCGTCTTTGCCGAGAAAACTGCGAGAGGGTCCACCGGTCCAGGGTAGCTCCGGAGCACCTCGTGGCGGCCCACCCAGGCGCCGCTCGGCACATTCTCAGGTCGCTCACAGTCGGCCGTGCGATTCTGAGCAGATGGCTGACATCCGCTTTACCCGTCGCAGTTCGCTCGCCAAGCTCGGCGGGCTCGTTGTCGCCGCTGCCGGGGGCCGAGCGCTCGTACCCGACGGCGCCCTAGGTGGCAACAAGGCGGTCGAATCTGGCGCGGTCTCGTGCGTCCTGACGCCCGAGCTGACAGAGGGGCCGTACTACATTGCCGGCGAAAAGGTGCGGCGCGACATCCGTGACGGGCATCCGGGCGCCCTCCTCACCTTGAGCCTGCGCATCCTGAACGCAGCAACCTGCGCGCCGATCAAGGGCGCCGCGGTGGATATCTGGCACGCCGACGCGGCAGGCAACTACTCGGGCTTCGGGGCAGGCGCCGGCAACCGCACCTTCTTGCGGGGCGTCCAACGCACGGACGCGCACGGCCTCGCCACCTTCAAGACGATCTACCCGGGCTGGTACCAGGGTCGGGCCGTGCACATCCACGTCAAGGTGCACGTCGGCGGCTACGTCGTGCACACGGGCCAGCTGTTCTTCGCGGACGCGCAGACCGCCGCCGTGTACAAGGCCGCTCCGTACTCCTCGCGGCCAGGCCCGGACATGCTGAACGCCGCCGACTCGATCTTCGTCAACGGCGGCCGGCGCAGCATCCTTGCCGTCAAGAAGGCGAGCAGCGGCTACGTCGGCTCGATCTCGCTGGGAGTCCAC
>JACDGR010000325.1 GCA_013821525.1 Actinomycetota bacterium | reverse complement strand
CGCGAGCGTCTCGGCGGAGAGCCGCTCGGCATGGCGGGCGCGCAGGTCGTCGTCGGGGATCCAGAGGCGGATCCGATCGGTGATCTCGAGACCGGAGTCCTTGCGCAGCACGTTCACCTCGTGGATGCGGTCGAAGAGGCGTCCCTCGAGCAGCAGCTCGGCGTCGAGCGCCGTGTCGAGCGCGACCGTCAGCCCGACGTCGCTCGCGACGGCCCAGCCTGCGAGCCCGACGCGCTCGACGAGCACCTCGTTCGGCCCGAGCACGTGGCCGTCGACTCGGAAGCGGCCGTCACCCAGGTCTTCGAATTCGCCGCGCAGCAGCCGCTCGCGCACGTCACGCAACGCCGCACCGAGCTTCGGGCCGAGCACCGGCAAGTTGGGCTTCACACGGAGCTCCGAGGATTCGACGACACCGAACTCGACGAGCTTCACACGCAGCTCCTCGGCGATCTCGTCGACGTGAGCGTCGGCACCGCCGGCCGGGCCGTCGACGACCAGTCTGCGCAAGGGCTGGCGCAGCTTCAGTCCCGAGGCGGAGCGCGCCTGCCTGCCGAGCTCGACGACGCGGCGCACCGCTGCAACCTCAGCGAGGAGGGAGGCGTCGGGTTCGACGACCTCGGGCCACGGTGCGAGGTGCACGGAGGAAGGCCCGTCCGAGACCAGGTTGCGCCACAGGTGCTCCGTCAGGAACGGCAGCATCGGCGAGAGCACCCGCAGCGACTGGACGAGCGCGAACCAGAGGCTGTGGAACGCTGCCTCGTCGAACGAGTAGAAGCGACGGCGCGAACGGCGGATGTACCAGTTGGAGATATCGTCGACGAACGATTCGAACGCACGGATCGCATCTGCGGTCAGCGTCGCCTCGTAGGCATTCGTCGTCTCGACCACGAGCTGCTTCGACCGCTCGATCAGCCACCGGTCGAGCGGTCGCAGGTCGTCGCCGTCCGGCTCGAGCCGCTCCCAGCTCGGCGTGAAGCCCTCGATGTTGCCGTAGTCGACCAGGAATTTCGTCGAGTTCCAGAACGTGAGCAGCTTGCGCTTGATCTCGTGAGCCGGGCCGAAGCCGAAGAGCAGGTTCCGGTCGGGAGGCTGCGCGCAGAACTGCCAGCGCATGACGTCCGCGCCCATCTGAGCGAACGCATCCTCGGCCTTGATCATGTTTCCCCACGAGCCGTGCATCTCGCGGCCCGTCTCGTCGAGCATCTTCTCGTACCCGAGGACGCGCTTGTACGGCGAGCTGCCGACCAGCACGACCGACATGAAGAACTGCGAGTAGAACCACAGCCGGATCTGCTCGCGCATCTCCGAGACCCAGTCCGCCGGAAACCATTTCTCCCAGTACGCGTTGTCGGGCAGGTCGGCCGTGGTCAGCCCTCGCGCCGCGCCGGTCGCGTATCCCTCGTCGATCCACTCCGGGTTCTGCCACCCGAGCGTCGAGAACGGGACGATGCCGGCGTCGAGCCAGACGTCGCCGACCTCGGGCACGCGCGTCACGACCTCGTCGCAGGCTGAGCAGCGGATCGGCACGCGATCGACCCAGGGTCTGCGCAACTCCTCGAGCTGATCGAAGCCCTCGGTCGCGCGCTCGCCGAGCTCGGCCTTCGAGCCGACCACGTTCAGATGACCGCACGAGCACGGGTAGAACGGCAGCGGCAACCCGTAGTAGCGGCGGCGCGAGATGTTCCAGTCGCCCATGTTGTTCAACCAGTCGTCCATGCGCTTGCCCATGTACTGGGGCACCCACTCGACCTTCGCGTTCTCCTCGAGCAGCTTCGGCCGAATCTCGTCGACGGAGATGAACCAGTCGTCCGAGAGCCGGAAGATGAGCGGCGTGTCGCAGCGCCAACAGTGCGGATACGCATGGGTGTAGAGCTCCGCCGAGACGAGAATCCCCTGCTCGGAGAGCACACCGATGATCTGGTCGGCCGACTCGGCCGTCGAGAGACCGTGCAACCAGCCGTAGTCGTCGTAGAAGCGGCCCGACTCGTCGACTGGAGTGAGCACGGGCAGGTCGTGCACCTTCGAAAGCTCGAAATCCTCACCACCTGCGCCCGGGGCGATGTGCACGACACCCGTCCCTTGATCCATCGTCACGTCGTCCCACGGGATCACGCGGTGCTCGACACCAGAGCCGGGGCCGAGGTCGTCGAACGGCCCTCGGTACCGCAACCCGACGAGCTCGGCGCCGCTGACGCGCTCGACGAACACGCCGTCCGGAAAGCGCTTGACCGCAACCCAGTCCCCGTTCTCGTGGCGGCCGTACTCCTCGGCCGGATTGACGGCCGCGGCGACGTTCGCGGGCAGCGTCCACGGCGTCGTCGTCCAGACCACGACCGCCTGCCCCGGCCGATCGAGGAGCGGGAACCGTACGCTCAGCGACGGGTCGGCTCGATCCTGGTAGACGCCCGACTGCGTCAGCTCGTGCTGGGAGAGCGACGTCCCGCACCGGGGGCACCATTCGGTCGCGCGGTGCCCCATGTAGAGCCAGCCTCGATCGTTGACGATCTGCAGGAACTTCCAGATGTACTCGATGTTCGTGTCGCTGAACGTGAAGTAGTCGTTACCCCAGTCCATCCACTGCCCGAGCCGGACGCAGCCGCGCGTCAGATCCTCGGACGAGCGAACGACCACCTCACGGCAGCGCCGTGCGAACTCCTCGAGGCCGTAGTCCTCGATCTCGTGCTTCGAGTTCAACCCGAGCTCGCGCTCGACCCCGACCTCGATCCACAGTCCCTGGCAGTCGAACCCGTTCTGGTACCGCTGGTCGAAGCCGCGCAGCGCCTTGTAGCGCTGGAACGTGTCCTTGAGCGTCCGGCCCCAGGCGGTATGAACGGCGAGGCTCTTGTTGGCGGTCACGGGCCCGTCGACGAACGACCATTTCGGGCCGTCGCTGTTGCGCTCTCGGAGCTGCGCAAAGGTGCCCTCGCGCTCCCAGAGCTCGAGGATCTCGAGCTCGAGCGCAGGATGATCGGGTTTGTCCGGCAGGGGCTTGAACATGCGGTTCGAAGCGTACCCACCGGGAAGAAAGCCACCCGGCCCGGCGTTTGCAATGGTGTAGGTCAACTGAAAGGGACGTAAATCAATGGCTACGAACGCAACCAGCGAGACATTCGAGAGCGAAGTTCTGAAGTCGGACGGCAAGGTGCTCGTCGACTTCTGGGCCGAGTGGTGTGGCCCGTGCCACGCTGTCGCGCCCGTTCTCGACCGGATCGCCGACGAGCATCAGGTGAAGCTCGTCAAGGTGAACATCGACGAGCATCAGGATCTCGCGCAGCGCTACGGCGTTGCATCGATCCCGTTCATGGTCCTCTTCGAGAACGGCGCGCCTCAGGCGCAGGCCGTCGGGGCGATGCCGAAGGGCTCGCTCGAAAAAGCTCTCGGACTGGTTGGAGCCGAGGCGTAGGCCTCGGCTCCAAACCTTTCTTTCTAACTTTCGGCTTCTACCTCTTCTGCATGCGGCACGGGTGAAGCCGCCCGCGCCGCAGGCTCCTCCGGGAGCGAGAGCACGCGCATTCCGTGCACGTAGGTAATCGCGCCGCCGAGCCAGCCACCGGCCGAGAGCGTGATGAACCCGACGAGCGTCAGGATGAACGCCCCGGTCGTGACAGCTCGATCGGTGTAGCCGTCGTGGCCGGCGAGCGCAGCGATCAGGAAGAAGACGGTGGCGCTCAGCATGGCGATCATGTGAGCCGTCGCCGTCTTCCACAGCTCGGTGCCACGCGTGATCGACAGCCAGTCGGCGAAGCCGGTCAGCGCGGTCAGCGCCGTCGTCACGAGTCCCACGACGAGTGCGAGCCACCAGGCCTGCGCGAAGGCGTGGTCGGCGAGGCCGAGCTTGCTGAGCACGGCGGAGATCGTTGCGAAGGTGTAGATGCCGATCGTCGCGTCGGTCAGCGGCGGATGGAGCGGATGCCCGGGCAGGCCTTTGATCAGGTAGCTCGGCTTGAAGTCGGCCATCCCAGGAGGACTCCCCGCAATCGGCGCCCGTCAAACGACGCTAGATGATTGATGCCACGGCTTTGGTTGTGGCGAGGGACCGGGTGGTGCAGGTCGAAGTCGGCGCTTCCTAGCGTCGATGACTTGGAGGCCACGATGCACGCCGACCTCGACCTGCTCTGCGTCAG